>JASIJN010000335.1 GCA_030050125.1 Streptosporangiaceae bacterium
GCCGCCAGGCGATCAGGAATACCTCGCTCGCGATCTCCTCGGCCAGCTGCCGCCCGGCGCGGCTCACGGCATACGCGTAAACCCGGCGGTAGTTCCGGTCGTACAGCGAGCTGAACCGCTCGGCCGCCTCGGGGTCGGGCATGGGTGCCTGCTCCTTCGCGGCCGCAGACTGGAGGAGGGTCATCATCTGGAAATGATCCGCCGGGCACCGTTCTTACCGCTTCGTCGCGGATTGGCCCCTGAGGAGCCCCGCTGCAGGGCTGGCTAGCCGCCGGCCGGTATCCGGTCCTCGATCTCCCAGGCGTGGTCCAGCACGTGCCAGGCGCCGCGCCGGATGATGTACCGGGCGGGCCAGGTGCCGCCGGGGGCCCCGTCGCGCAGCGCCGCGGTGAGGGCGGCGCGCTGCCGGTCCCAGGGCGTGCGCGGCGGTATCCGGGTCCCGGCCTTGACGCACATCAGGGTCCGTTCGGCCTCGCGGACGTGATCGGCGATCGCGTCGCGGTCCCGGCCGCCGCCGCGGGGCCCCTTCACCAGCGCCTCGGGCGCGGTGGACAGCACCGAGTCCAGGTACCGCCAGCACGCCTCGAGCAGTCCGGTCAGCCGTCCGGCCTCCGCGGGCCCGAGCGGCTCGTCGTCCCACGGGCCCGGCCGGTCGGGCGCTCCGAAGTCGGTGATCGAGTTGCCCGGCACCTGTCCCACCACCTCGAGCTCGCCCGGGCTGAACGATGCCCCCGCGACGTCGGCGTAACGTCCGGCATACCCGATGAGCGCGTCGAGGGCCGCCTGCTCGCCGCGGCCCCGGCGGCACCAGCCGGGCCAGTCGATCGCGGTCGCGAAGACCCACCGGCGGCCTGCCTCCAGGCCCACCCGTATGTTCGTCATGTCGCGGAGCGTACCGGGGACGGCGGGGGGAGCCGGCGTTAGTCTGTTGCTCACCCGGCGGGCGCCCGGGGCGGAAAGGGCGGGCAGGTGTCGTCGAACGCAAGCTATCTGGACTCTTCCCACCGGGATGACGCGCTGAGCGGCGGGGCCCGCAGGATCGGCATCAGTACGCCGAAGGGCGAGTACAAGGTGTGGGTCAAGCGGGTCGGCAACAATCCCGACCTGAGGTTGCTGCTGCTGCACGGCGGGCCGGGCTCGACGCACGAGTACCTGGAGGCGTGCGACACCTACCTGCCGGCGGCCGGGGTGGAGTACTACTACTACGACCAGCTCGGCTCCGGGTTCAGCGACCAGCCCGACGAGCCGTCGCTGTGGGAAGTCGACCGGTTCGTCGACGAGGTGGAGCAGGTCCGCCGGGCGCTCGGCCTGGACGTAGACAACTTCGTGCTGTACGGGCAGTCATGGGGCGGCATACTGGCCATCGAGTACGCGCTGCGCTACCAGCGGCACCTGCGCGGCCTGATCATCTCCAACATGATGGCCAGCGTCCCGGCCTACAACGAGTATGCCGAGCACGTGCTGATGCCGGAGATGGACCAGGCGGCGCTGGCCGAGATCAAGTCGATGGAGGCCAGCGGGGACATCGAGAACCCCAGGTACCAGCAGCTCCTGTACGACCAGCACTACATCTACCACGTGCTGCGCATGCCGCTCGCCGACTGGCCGGACCCGGTGCAGCGCGGCTTCGCCCACATCAACCCCGCGATCTACGTGTCGATGCAGGGCCCCAGCGAGCTGGGCATCAGCAGCGAGGCCAAGCTCGCCGACTGGGACCGAACCGCGGAGCTGTCCTCGATCACGGTGCCGACGCTGGTGATCGGCGCGCGCCACGACACCATGGACCCGGCCCACTTGGAGATGATGGCGGGCCGCCTGCCCGCCGGGCGCTACCTGTACTGCCCGGACGGCAGCCACCTGGCCATGTACGACGACCAGAAGACGTACTTCACCGGGCTGATCAACTTCCTGCTCGGCCTCGGCCACACCTAGGACCGTCACCCGCCCGCGTCGGCCATGCCCAGCAGCGGCTCGTCGGGCGAGCGCAGGTCGGTGGCGGGCAGCCCGCCGGGGTAGAGTTCCCGCACCTTCCCGGCCACCGAGATCGCGATCTCGACGTGCTGGCGGCGGCTGGCGCTGTAGAAGACCTGCGCGTCGCCGCTGAGCTTGGGGCTGGCGTGCAGCGGCTTGTCGCTCACCGCGAGCAGGGTGGCGCTGGGGATCCGGTAGCGGAATCCGTTGGCGGCCACCGTCGCCGACTCCATGTCCACGGCGAGGGCGCGAGACAGCCGCAGCCGGTCTTCCACCAGCGCGAGGTTCAGCTCCCAGTTCCGGTTCCCGGTCGTGAACACCACGCCCATCCGGCTGCGCAGGCCGCGCGCGTCCAGCTCGCCGAGCAGCAGGGTGTTCAGCGTGTGGTTGGACACCACGGGAACGCTGAGCGGCAGCATGTCATCGAGTACCCGGTCGTCGCGCATGTAGGCGCTGGCCAGCACCAGGTCCCCGATCTCCTGGTGGTTGCGCAGGCCGGCGCAGTGCCCGATCATCAGCAGCAGGTCGGGGCGGAGCACGGCCAGGTGATCGGTGATCGTCTTGGCGTTGGACGTCCCGACGCCGATGTTCACCATGGTCACGCCGGAGCGGCCGGGCAGCATGTGGTGCCAGGCGGGCATCTGGCGGCCCTCGGAATCGGGGCCGACCGCGTCCGGCAGGGCGGCGCGGAACTCCTCCACGTGCCAGGCGTAGTTGGTGAGCAGCACGTAGCGCTGGAAATACTCGGCCGGTGTGCCCGTGTAGTGCCGCAGCCGGTCGATCGACAGCGCCATGCGCTCCGGGGCGAACAGGAACAGCTTCTTGCGCCTCAGGTCCCAGCGCGTCTCGTCCACGGCAGGCCCGAGCCTAGGGTCGTGCAGGTCCAGCGCCTCGCGGCCGGCGCAGACCGAGACCCGGGCCCCGTGCGCGGCCAGGCGGCCCAGTTCCCGCTCCAGGTACCAGCGGATCGCCCGGGGGCAGGCGAACTCGCCTTCCAGCACCGGATTGTGCGCCGACCAGGGCCGCTCGACCGTGAGCTTCGGGTACCGGCCCGCCCGGTCGGCGGCCTCCATGGCCTCGCACAGCCGGTCGACCTCGACGGCGCGCTGGCCTTCGGGGACGGCCGCGAAGTCGACAGACAGGCTCACGCGGGTCACTCTACGAGGCCGGGCCGCTCGCCGGCGGCAGGCCGGGTCAGTCGCCCTGGTCCGCCCAGAGGGCCGCGAGCTGCGCCGGGCTGATGTTGCCGCCGCTGCAGACGATCGTCACGTTCCGCCCGGCGAACCGGGCGGGGTCGGCCAGCACGGCGGCCAGCGCCGCCGCCCCGGCCGGCTCGACCAGGTTCCGCGTCTTCTCGATCATCAGCCGGGTCGCGTTCGTCAGCGCGTTCTCGGAGACCAGGACGAAGTCGTCGAGCAGCTCCCACAGGATCCGCTGCGGCAGGTCAAAGGCGGTCCCGGTGGCCAGCCCCTCGGCCCTGGTGGTGTTCGCGTCGGTCAGCAACTCCCGGGCCCGCCAGGAGCGGTACGCGGCCGGGGCCGCCTCGGCCTGCACGCCGATCACCTCGATCGACCGCCGGGCCGACTTGGCCACGATGCACGCGCCCGCCGCCCCGCTGCCCCCGCCTACCGGGACGACGATCACGTCGGTGGCCGGCTCGGTCTCCAGGATCTCCAGCGTGTAGGTGCCCACGCCCGCGATCAGGTCCGGCTCGTTCGCGGAATGGATGTACCGGTAGCCGTGCTCGGCGGACAGCTTCTCGCAGTGCTCACGCGCGTCGTCGAAATCCCGGCCGTGGAAGACGATGTCGGCGCCGAGCGCGCGCATCGACTCCACCTTCACCGGGTTGGCCTGCTCGGGCACGCACACGATCGCGCGCACGTCGAAGATATTCGACGCGAAGGCCACCGACTGCCCATGGTTGCCCGTCGAGGCGGTGACGACGCCACGGCCCCGCTCGCCGGCGCCGAGCTGGCTGACCAGGTTCACGCCCCCGCGGACCTTGAATGCGCCGACGGGCTGATGGTTCTCGTGCTTCACGTGCAGCCGCGCGCCGGCCACCGCGTCGAGCGCGGGATAGGCATACAGCGGGGTGGGCCGCAGGTACGGGGCGATGC
>JASIJN010000336.1 GCA_030050125.1 Streptosporangiaceae bacterium
TCCTCGGTCAGCGTGCCGTCGGGAGCCCGCACGGCCAGCTGGACCGAGCCCTTCGGGCCGCCCACGTAACGGCGCCGGAACCCGCCATAACGACAAGAGACCAGGCTACCGGGCCGGTAGGACAAGTCAGAAAGAACCGCCGGCCCCTCCAGGCCCGCCAGCGCCTCATCCAGCCGCCCGGCAAGCCTGCCACACGCGGCATCGTCCGGCGGGTAGATCGTGACGAACTTCCCGGCCATCTCACGCGGGCAAACGCTACTGCACGCCCACTCGAGCACCCCGAGATCGACAGGCAACTTGAACTCGATTGGCTCGGCTGTCAAGATCGGCAGAACTCCGCATAATATCTGCCTGGCTGAAAGCACGGTACCGGAGACCCGAAGCTTCCATCCTTGATCCGGAGTATTACCGCCATCCGGCTCCACATAAAGCCAGGGATGCTCGCTCCGCAGCGTCCACCCGCCACCCGGCGGCAGGAAATCCTCGACTAACGCGCGAAGCGACCAGTCCCCCACCGCATTGGAATGACTAAGGCGAGCCCGTGGCGCAGCCCTGAGTACCGGCATGCGCACCTCCGCCCGCGAAGCTAACTAATTCTTGGACTCTGAGGCAGGCGGCATGTCAACCGACATCCGGTTGCATACCGCAAAGGTCGCGCAGCCGATTACACACGGATTTGGGCCGAATGTCAACCTAACGAGCGAGCGACCCCATGGGATCCCACGCGGGCAGCACAATCGGCTCGGTGTCGAGCGCCTCGCGCAGCGCCTCGGGGAGCGCGTCGCGCCGGGCGGCGATCTCGAAGACGTACTCGTCGAACCACGAGTCGTTCATCGTGTAGAAGCCGTCCTTGCCCCTGTCCGCGCCCCAGCTGTTCTCGACGCGCCACCGGCGCGGGGCGCCGTCGAGCAGGTCCACTCCGGTGAACAGCATGGCGTGCGTCATCCTGGTCTCGTGGTAGACGAGGCGGTCGGCCTTGTCCAGGGTGAACGTCGTGTCGTACACCGACGGCAGGTCGTAGAGGCTGGCGTCCCACACGCCGTACTCGCTGCTCATCATCTTGCCGACGTCACAGCCGAACCACACCGGCTCGCCCCGCTGCAGGGCTCGCGCGGCGATGTCCTTGATCAGCGGCATCTCGACGTTGAGGTAGACGACCGGCGCGGCGCCGAGCACGTTGCCGAGGTACTGGACCGTAAAGGTCCGGCCGACCGGGCTGGACGGACGCGGGTCGTGGACGAGGCACACGTAGTCGTCGATGGGCAGGTCCACGTACCTGGCGGCGAACTCCTGCGGGGTCAGCACCCCGTCGCGGTGGAACTCCCTGTCCCGGTCGTTCCACTGCCAGTCAATGTGATCCGGCGGGGTTCCGAGGTGGATGCAGAGCACCCGGTAGACCACCCGCAGGATGTCGGCCTTCTGCGCCCGCGCCGCGTCGACGCCGCCGCGCGACGCCGCCGCCCGCACCGACTTGGCTCCCTGCCGCAGCAGGTTACGCAGCACCGAGTTCATCCGGGCGGTGTCGGACGAGCTCTGGGTCTCGGGCATGGACGTCTTGGGCACCAGGCCGTGCTTCCTGACGAGGGCCACGAACATGTTCCACTGCCCGCCGTCGTCGGCCACCGCGCCGAGGAGGAAGGCGACGGTCCGGTCGTCGACGTCGCGGTCGGCGGTCTCGATGACGGCCTCGAGGAAGTAGTTGGCCCGCTCGATCTTGTCCCAGAACATCAGGAAGTTCTGCGAGAACTCGAAGTCCTTCAGCCCCATCTTCTTCATGGCGTCCACGCGCAGCAGGTTGAGGCCGGCGAACAGCCAGCACCGGCCGCTGCTCTTCTGGTTGGTGACCTTCCAGTCGTCCAGCACGACGGAGAGGGAATGGTCGGTGGCATTAACGATCTCGCGGTTGATCGCCACGTCATCGACCGTCACCCGGGTCACCGCGTTCTGAGCCAGCCGGTAGACCGGGCTGGCCGAGAACTCCTTGCGAAGCAGCTCGGTGTCCTGGGTGGTCAATGTCCCGTCCGTGCTCGGCATATGCCGTCTCCCTCCTGCGCCTTTCATTCCAACGTACCAGCGCGACGGCTGAGCACGACGGCTGCCGATGCTAGGCCGGGGTCAGGAACGCGCTGAGCGCCGCGATCAGCATCTCGGGATCCTCGGCTCCGCCCAGCTCGCGCGCCGAGTGCATGGCCAGCGCCGGGTTGCCCACGTCGACAGTGGGCATGGCCAGCCCAGCGGCCACGTACGGCCCGATCGTCGACCCGCTGCGCACGCCGCTCTTGTTCACGAAGTACTGCACGGGCACGCCGGCCTGCTCCGCGGCGAGCAGGAACGCCGCGTGCGTGGCCGCGTCGGTGGCGTAGAACACGTTCGCGCTCATCTTGATGACCGGGCCGCCGTTCAGCGCGATCTGATGGTCCGGCTCGTGCCTGTCCGGGTAGTTGGGGTGCGTGGCGTGGGTCATGTCCGCCGAGATGTGCACCGAGCCCGCGACCGCCCGGAGGAACTCCTCGCGCCCGCCGCCGCGGGCGAGCACCGACCGCTCGAGCTGACGGCCCAGCCAGGCACCCCGGGCGCCGGTCGCGGACACGCTGCCGGTCTCCTCGTTGTCGAACAGCACCACCGCGCTGACGTGCTGCGGGGCCGGCTGGCCGGCCACCGCGGCCAGCGCCGTCACGCTCGCGTGGGTGCATTCCAGGTTGTCGAGCCGGCCCGAGCTGACAAACTCCTCCTCGGCCCCGGCCAGCGCGCCGCCGGCCAGGTCGTAGACCACGATGTCGTGGCTGAGCACGTCCCAGGCTGGGACGTCAAGCTCGGCTGCCAGGAAGTTATTGAACGCACCCGTCTCCGGCTCGCCCAGCGACCAGATCGGCACCAGGTGCCGCTGCGGATCCAGCGTCAGCGCGCCGGAGCGCAGCTCCTGGTCGAGGTGTATGGCCAGCTGCGGCACCCGGGCCACCGGACGGTGTACCCGCAGCAGCCGGGTCTGCGTCCCCCCGGGGGCCCGCACCACCACCCGGCCGGCCAGGCCAAGGTCGCGGTCGAGCCACGAGTTGAGCAGCGCGCCGCCATAGACCTCGACCCCGAGCTGGCGGACCCCGGCCCGGCCGGTGTCGGGGCGCGGCTTGACCCGCAGCGTCGGGCTGTCGGTGTGCGCGCCGATCAGCCGGAACGGCGCGTCCGGCGGGGCCTCGCCGGGGACCACCCAGGCGAACAGCGTGCCGCCGTCGACGGTCACGAACCGGCCCTCGCCCGACGGCCACTTCTCGTTCAGGGCCAGCTCGGTGAAGCCCGCCGCGCGGAGACGGCCAAGCGCCTCGGCGGCGGCGTGATAGGGCGACGGCGACGCGTCGACAAAGGCGATCAGGTCCAGGGCGGTGTCACGTGCGCTGGTCATCGCTCTATCATGCCGGGCCCCGGGCGCTGGCCGGGATCGCGGCCGGCGCGGTCCAATGGAGCCCGTGAGCCCTCTTCCCGAGACCATGGCCGACCACTGGTGGTCACGGCCGGGCCGTCGGCCCGGCCGTGAGCAGTACCACTGGCACATGCTGTTCCACGACCAGCCCGCCGTCCGCGGCCTCGCGGCCATGGCTCAGCGCAAGCTGGCCGGGCTGCCCGGGCTGGACCCGGTCCCGCCGCAATGGCTGCACCTGACCACGCTCATCGTCGGGTTCGCCGACGAGGTGCCGGAGGCGAGCCTGGAGATCATGACGGCGGCGGCGCGGCGCGCGCTGGCCGGGGTCGCCCCGATCCCGGTCACCCTGGGCCGGGTCTTCTACCACCCCGAGGCCGTGGTGCTCGCGGTGGAGCCGCTCGGCGCGCTGGACCCGGTGCTGTCGGCGGTGACCGGGGCCGCCAGGGCCGCGGGGTGCGTCGGCCACACCGATACCGATCCGTGGCTGCCGCACATCTCGGTTGCCTACAGTCACGCCACCGGCTCTGCCGCTCCGGTGATCGCCGCCCTCGGGCGGTGGCTGCCCAGGACCGAGATCGTGATCAGGTCGGTGAGCCTGGTGGCGCAGACCCAGGTCGGCCGGTCCTGGCAATGGCGGCCGGTGACCGAGGTGACGTTCAGCTCCGGCGGATGACCGCCAGCCAGGCCTGGACCGTGTCGGTGCCCAGTCCCGGATTGACGTCGAAGGTGTCCGCGGTGATGTCGTCCATGGTCCAGCCGTCGCCGAACGAGTCGATCAGCTCGTCCCGGCGAACCCGGCGGGGACCCCAGTCGCCGGGTTGCCGGTCGCTGAAGCACATCAGGTAGCAGCGGCCGCCCGGCTCCAGGACCGAGCCCAGGCTGGCCACGTAGCGGACGCGTTCATTGTCGTCGAAGACGTGGAACACCCCGCTGTCGATGATCGTGTCGAAGGTCGGGCCGAGCCGGCCGAGGTCGAGCGCGTCGGCGACCTCGAACCTCGCGTTGATGCCGCGCTCGGCCGCCTTGGCCCTGGCCCGCTCGATGGCGGACACCGCGATGTCGACGCCGGTCGCGTCCGCGCCTCTGGCCGCCGCCATCAGCGTGTTCTCGCCGGTGCCACAGCCCGGGTCGAGCAGCCTCCCGCGCAGCAGGCCCTGGTCGGCCAGGCGTACGAACGCGGGCTGCGGCCGTCCGATGTCCCAGGGCGCGGGCGCGCTCCTCGTGTAACTCTCGTCCCAGCCGCTCTGTGGCGTGCTCATGCGTCTGCCCTCCGGATGATGCGCGCCGGACCGCTCCATGATGTACCCAGGGTGCCAAGCTGGGACCGCGCGGCGTGACCAGACCGGATGAAGGGACGGGCGGATGCAGCCGATGCCGGAGGATTGGACCAGGGCCGTCGCCGTGGTCGCGCACCCCGACGATCTCGAGTACGGCGTGGCGTCGGCCGTGGCGCGCTGGGCCGGCCAGGGCAAGGAGGTCTCGTACCTGCTCGCCACCAAGGGCGAGGCGGGAATCGCCGGCCTGCCGCCGGCCCAGGCCGGGCCGATGCGGATGGAGGAGGAACGGCGCAGCGCGCAGGTGGTGGGCGTGTCCGCGGTCGAGTTCCTTGATTACCCCGACGGGCTGGTGGAGTACGGGGCGCCGCTGCGCCGCGACCTGGCCGCCGCGTTCCGCCGGCTGCTGCCCGAGGTAGTGATCACGATGAACTTCGACCTGACCTGGGCCGAGGACGGCCCGCTCAACCACGCCGACCACCGGGCGGTCGGGCTGGCCGTCCTTGACGCCTGCCGGGACGCGGCCAACGAGTGGGTGTTCACCGAGGCCGGGCCGCCGTGCCGGACCATCCGCGACGCCTACGTGGCCGGCACCGGCAACCCAACCCACTTCACCGACGTCACCGCCACCATCGAGGCGGGCATCGCCTCGCTGCGCGAGCACCGGGCCTATCTCGACGGCCTCGGCGGCGACTTCGACCCGGACGAGTTCCTGCGGAACATGGCCGGCTACGTCGGGCTGGGCGCGGGATGCGAGTACGCCGTCGGCTTCCGCCGGTACCCGATGGGCTAGGGTCTCCGGCATGGTGCTCGCAGGGCGCAAGGTGCTTCTTCTCGCCGCCGACGACTTCGAGGACATGGAGCTGCTGTACCCGCTCTACCGGCTGGCCGAGGAGGACGTCGCCGTGACCGTGGCCGGCCTGGACGACCGGCCGGTCACCGGCAAGAAGGGCCACGGCCCGGTGCCGGTCGACACCACCGTCGACCGGGTGGCCGCCGACGACTTCGACGGCCTGGTCATCCCGGGCGGGTACGCGCCGGACAAGCTGCGGCGCTCGCCGGCCGTGCTCGGCCTGGTACGGGCGTTCGATCAGGCGGCCAAGCCGGTGGCGTTCATCTGCCACGCCGGCTGGGTGCCGATCTCCGCGAAGATCCTCAACGGCCGCCGGGCGACCAGCGTGGGCGCGATCCGCGACGACATGGTCAACGCGGGGGTGGACTGGGTCGACGAGGCTACCGTGGTCGACGGCAACCTGATCTCGGCCCGTACCCCGGCCGACCTGGGCCCGTGGATGAAGGCCCTGCTGGCCGCGCTGGCCGCGCCCGCCGACTAACGGTCT
>JASIJN010000337.1 GCA_030050125.1 Streptosporangiaceae bacterium
CGCGATCGCGTGGTTCATCAGGTAGGGGTTGTCGGAGGCCGAGACCGCCCCGACGGTGAAGAACACCAGGATCAGCGCCGGCTCGGCCATGCTGCCGACCCAGCTGGCCCGGCTCGCGCCGAGGCCGCCGGCCGGGCTCGCCGTGTCCAGCCCGGCCAGCGAGGTCATGAAGCTGGCGAGGGTCAGCACGAACGCGCCGCCGATGAGGTCGGCGAGGAAGGCTAGCGGCAGTGGCGTGTTCGTGATCACCGGGACGATAACCGAGACCGTCAGGTAGCAGGCGAACGTGACGAACGGGGTGATCCGGAAGATCCACGATGCCTGGTCGCTGGTCACGCTGCCCTTGCGCAGCAGCTTGGCCAGGTCCCGGTAGGGCTGCAGCACGCTCGGGCCGCGCCGGGACGCGAGCACCGCCTCGGCCCGGGTGAGCGCGCCGGCGTAGAGGGGGGCGAGGCACAGCACGACGAGGCTCTGCAGGATCTGGATCAGGACCGGAACAGACAAAATGACCTCCGCCTGTCGGCGACGCTTAGGACGCCCTGCAGGTAGAGGCCATTAGCCGGACCACAAAGGGCCCAGGCGTTACGCGAGCCTCATCGCGTTACCCACCCAGCATACATGGCAAAGATCCCGGCTTGGCAAGAAGCGAGAAGCGGCGTCGGCTACCGGCTCACGGCGCTCAGCAGCATGACCGGGACGGCGCTGCCCCGGGCCGCGGTCTCGGCCACCCGGCCCAGGCCGGGATGCAGGGCGCCGCCGTCGCCATGCCGGCCGAGCACCAGCAGGTCGAATCCGTGCTCGGCCGCGTAGCCGCACACCGCCCTGCCGACCTGCCGGTCTTCCACGATGTGCAGGCTCATCCGGACTCTGGCGGCCACCAGCCCTCGCATCCGCTCGAAGCGCTCCTCGGCTCGCCGCCTGATCGCGGCCCGCTCGCCCTCCCGCTCGTCCGCGGCCTCGGCGCCGGGGACCGCCGGCAGCACGGTGAGCGCGACCACGTGTCCGCCATCGCCGGCGATCGCGGCCGCGGCGGACAGCGCCTCCGCGGCGTCGGCCGAGGCATCCCATCCGACCAGAACCCGGCGGAACGGGCCCGCAGTCACCGCTTCACCTCGGTCTCCCCGCTGTTCGCACCATCGCGACCTCCTCATCAACGGGGCGGATGCCGTCGGGCAGAGGCCATCAGCGCGCTGTCATCCGGCGGTCACGGCGAGCCTCATCGCCAGGGCCATTGTGGGCGGCAACGCGGCCGGTCACAAGTAGCCGGCCTCATCCGGGACCGGCCGCCGGCGCGGCGGGCCGCTCAGGCCAGGGCGATCACCACGGCCAGGACCGCGACGAGCGCGATCAGCATGTACGCGAGGTAGGCGTCCAGGCGCCCGGACTGCAGCCGCCTGGCCGCCCGCCCCAGCGCCACGAGCGGGCCGACCAGCGGGCGGTACAGGTACTGCTCCACCACCTCGATCACGTCCGACTCGTACCCGACGTGCGCGGCCGCCGTCTGGCCCCGGCCGGGGCCGGCGCCAGGTTCCGGCGCCGCCGCGGTATCCGCCGACCCGATCCGCCGGACCTCGGTCCTGGTGTGCAGCACCGTGGCCAGCACCCGCCGCGTCGGGTTGGCGAAGCCGAACACGGTGTAGCGGGCGCTCCCGGTCACCCCGGCGGTGGCCGAGCGCCAGGCGGGTACCCGGCGCACCCGCAGCGGCCGGCGGCCGGACAGGCCCACGGTGAGCAGCACGACGATCACGAACAGGACCGGCATGGTGATCCACAGCCACGACGGCGAGAGGATCGAGAAGCCGGCGAATACCGGCTGCAGCACCCAGGGCGACTTCAGCGCCTCGCTGGTCGCCGACGCGGGCACGACGGGCGAAAGCCCGGCCGCGACGACCCGGATCTCCAGCGGGGTCAGCGCGGCCAGCACCAGGCAGGCGGCGCCGAGCCCGGTGATCGCGGCGCGGCCGCCGATGCGGTAGTCCCACAGCCGCGGGCGAACCCCGGCGGGCCGCGGCTGGCCGAGCACCACCATGCCGATCAGCCGTACGAACGTGACCCCGGCGAACCCCGCGGTCAGCGCGACCGCCGCCCCGGCGACCGCGAGCACCAGCCGGAAGCCGAGCCCGGGCACGCGGAACTGCTGCATGAGCGCCTCGAGCAGGAACCATTCGGAGACGAACCCGGCGGTGGGCGGCAGCCCGGCCAGCGTCAGCCCGCCGATGGCCAGGCCGGTGCCGCGCCAGGGCGCCAGCCGTGCCACCCCCCGCAGCGTGTCGAGGTCGTCGGTGCCCGCGGCGGATTCCATCCCGGCCGCCGCGGTGAACAGCAGCGACTTGGCCGCGGTGTGCGCGATCACCTGCAGCGTCGCCGCCAGCAGCCCCACCGCGACCAGCCGCCGGTCCCCGGTGGCCGCGCCGACCAGGGCCACGCCGAACCCGGCCAGGATCAGCCCGGCGTTCTCCACGCTGGAGTACGCGATGACCCGCAGCAGGCCGTTCTGCACGGCGGCGTGGGCGATGCCGAGCACGGCGGTCAGCCCGGCCAGGATGAGCAGGATCCCGATCAGCCAGGCGGGCGGCGGGCCCAGCACCGCCAGCGTGCGCCACATCCCGTAGAACCCGGCGTTGACCGCCACCCCCGCCATCACGGCCCTGGCCGGCCCGGCCGCGGCGGCATAGCCGCGCGGCAGCCAGACCTGGAACGGGACCAGGCCGACCTTGACCGTGAAGCCCAGCAGCAGCAGCACCTGCGCCGTGGTACGCGCCCCGCCCTCCGGCACGTGCGCGAAGCTGGCCACGTCCAGCGAACCCGACCGCACCGCGAGCAGCAGCAGGCCCGCCAGCAGCGACATGCCGCTGGCCTTCCCGAAGGCCAGCGTGATCAGCGCGGCGGGAGGCCGGCCTGGCTTGTCGCGCTCGAACCCGGCCAGCAGGTAAAACGCGACGGTCAACAGCTCCCAGGCGAACAGCAGCGTGAACGCGTCCCCTGCGGTGAGGAACACGGCGACCGCGGCCAGCGTGAGCGCGCTGGTGGCGCCGAGCCCGCGCCGGCCCGTGCCCCCTTCGCGCGCCCAGTTCGCGAACCCCAGCGACACCCAGGCGGCCGCGCCGAACGAGATCAGCAGGAACAGGCCGGACAGCCGGTCGGCGGCCAGCCCCGCGGTGCCCGGCCCCA
>JASIJN010000338.1 GCA_030050125.1 Streptosporangiaceae bacterium
GTGCCGGGGCCAGGGCGACCACGGGATCGATCCCGAGCGATCCGGTGGCCGGATGCGCGACCGCCGAGTAGCCGTGCAGTTCCCACACCGCGACCACGGCCAGCGCTACCAGGGCCAGATCGCCGCCCGCCCAGGCGATCCCGGCGAGCCGGGCCGGCCGGCTTCGGCGGAGCCTGGCCGCGTCCGGAGTCAGGGCGTGCAGCGCCGGCCAGACCATCACCACGGCGCACAGCACCAGCACGGCGAGCGCCGACAGCCAGGCCAGCCAGCTGATGCCGGGACCCGAATAACCGGTCAGCCGCAGGTCGCCCAGGCTCGCCAGCACGCCGGTCAGGCGGGTGCCGAGCAGCACGCCCGCAACCCCGGCCACGGCGCCAAGGACCACCGCCTCGGTCAGCACGGGACGCGCCACCTGCCACCTGGTGGCGCCGCGCGCCCGCAGCAGCGCGGACTCCTCCTCGCGCAGGCTGGCCAGCAGCCGTGCGGCCAGCACCAGTCCGGCCCCGGCGACCAGCAGCAATTCCAGTGCGCCGATCGTGAACAGCGATCGGGTCAGCACGACGGTGCTGGCGATGCCGGCCAGGCTCTGCGGCAGGCCCGAGGTTACCTTCAGCCCGTCAGGGAGGACGACGGCCACCTGCGATACCGCCGCGCTGGTGCTGGCGGCGAGCGCGTCGATGTTTCCCCGAGCCATCGCCTGTGCCTGCGGCAACACCAGCCACGAGGCCTGGCTCGCGGTGAGCGCGCCGCCGAACGCGGCCGGGTTCACCACCGCGGGCCCGTAGCTGACGTAGGAGGTCTGCTGGATGATCGCCGCATAGCTGAGGGAGGAACCCTGGACGCCGACCCCTGAGACGGGCAGCAGATCAAGTCCCCAGTACGGCGACGCCGGATCCTTGGGCCGGAACAACCCGGTGACCTGCATCGAGGTCGGCGCCCCCGACTGGGTGGTGCCCGTCAGCAGCGAGCCTGGCGTCAGGTGCAGCCGGCTGGCCGCCGTGACGGGCAGCGCCACGGGCAGCGGACCGCCGTCGTGCGGCGGACCCGGCCATGAGCCGGCGGTCAGCGTCGCCTGGGCGCCGATCCCTTGCAGCGACGCGAGCTGGATCTGCGAGATGACCGTAGGGGTAACGCAGCCGGGGAAGCGTGACGACTGGATCTGGGCCGACGGGCAACTCGTCGGGTGCGTGATGGTCGGCGACGGGAGCTGGATCGGGTCCGCCCACAGCGCGCTGTCCATCTCGAAACCGACCCCCGGCCAGGCCTTGCTCAGCGTGGCGCGGATGAATCGCGAGTAGGAGGCGGCCTGGCCGGCATCGGCCAGGCCGTTGACCGCGACCGAGCGGCCCTGCGGGTCGGCCAGGATGCTCAGCGCTCCGGTCGGGACCGCCTCGGCCGCGAAGGCCCAGAGCACGGCCGCGAGCCCGGTGGTCAGCAGGACCGTGACCGCGACGCAGGCCAGGAGCACCCATGAGGACCTGGCCCGGCGGACAACGAAGGACACCCCCAGCCCGCGCACCGGTCGCCCCTATCCGTCGCTGATGCCGACGACGGACCCATCCTCGAGCACGATGACCTTGTCGGCCAGGTCGATCAGCGCCTCGTCGTGGGTGGCGACCAGGGCGGTGACCCCCTCCGAGCGCACCACGCTGTGCAGCAGCTCCATGATCTGCCGGCCGGTCTCAAGGTCGAGCTGGCTGGTCGGCTCGTCCGCGATCAGCAGGCCGGGCCGGCCGGCCAGCGCGCGGGCGATGGCCACCCGCTGCTGCTGGCCGCCGGAAAGCTCATCCGGGCGGTGCGCGGCATGGCTGGACAGCCCGGTGAGCGCGAGCATGGCCGCGACCCGTTCCCGGCGCTCGCCGGGCCGCACGCCCGCGATCCGCAGCGGGATCCCGACGTTCTCCGCCGCGGACAGCATCGGCACCAGCCCGAAAGACTGGAAGATGAAGGCGATCCTGTCCCGCCGCAGCGCCAGCCGCTCCCGCTCGGTCATCCGGCTCACCTCGCGGCCGTCCACCCACACCTGGCCGGCCGTGGGGTTGTCCATGCCGCCGATGATGTTCAGCAGCGTGGTCTTTCCCGAGCCTGATCGCCCGCGCAAGGCGGCGAGCTGACCGCGCTCCACCGTGAACGACACCCCGCGCAGGGCGTGCACGGCGGTATGACCGCCGCCGAATGTCCGGAAGATGCCCTCCGCCGCCACCATGGCCCGCGGCGGCTGGCCGGCCCTGCCGGTGCCGTGGGCCGACTGCGTCGGGGCGGAGTTCATGCTGATCCCTTACCGAGGTAGCCACTCGCCCGGTCAGCGACCCGTGCGGCGAGCCACCGTTCTTGCGGCGCAATCCGTTAGGAACGTCGCGAGCAATTCGGCCGCGCAACACAAACGTTACTTTGAACCATACACAAGCCGGCCAGGGTCCCGGCAAAGCCCGGTGGCTGCAGCTCACGGGTTCGTAACTGCTGGCCATTTGTCGTGGCTCCCGGCCGGCCGTATGGTTCGCTGCCGGGTTATCTGGGCGCGCTGGCCAGGGACCAGACCTGCTGGATAGTGCTGTAGTCGATGACCACGATTCTCTCCTGCTGGAGGAGCTCGCGGGCCTCCCTCGATGTCAGGAACTCATAGTCGGTCTGGCGCACGCGCCAGCCAGGATCTATGGCCTGCGACTCCTCGTTGCCCAGGCCGGGGTGCACTGCCCACTCGCTGAGGCCAGCCGGCAGGTCGTGCAGCAGCTTGGCGTACCGGGCCGCCTTGCCGTCGATGTCGAGACTGAAGCTGTCCAGGAATTCGTGATCGGTAACCGGCAGGCCGCGCTGCCGCAACTTCCGGCGTCCGGGCTCGAGCCAGATCCGCACCGCCAGGCCATGCTCCCTGGCTAGTGCCAGGGTCATGTCGAGGATGTCGTCGCGTCCGCCATCGGCCAGGCAGTGCCAGTCCAGGTGGGTCGGCGTCAGCCCGGCACTGGCCACGGCGTTGACCTGCGCTCGGAACTCGAGCTCCACCTCATCGAGACGAGCCCGGGCGAGCAGCTGAGGGACCTGGGCGGGTGCGAACAGCTCGCCCGTCTCGCTGAGCAGCGAGGACACCTTCTGCCGCGCGGTCAGCGGTCCCCACCGGTAGTGGGTCGTGTCGCAGAACAACGTGAGATGGATCCCGAACGGGATCTCCGGCCGCTGGCGGAGCAGGTCCATGGCGTGCAGCGCCCACGGGCATGGCACCATCAGGCTGCACGAGCTGGCGATTCCTTCCTCGATCGAGCGGATGACCGCCGCGTTGACCGCGTGGTACATCCCGAAGTCATCCAGGTTGATGATGAGTACCCGGGCATCAGGAGGGAAACCCAGCAGCTCGCTCGACCAAGCCGAGGGCGCGCCGGCCGCAGGCTCCCAGGCATGTCCGTCCATACCCTCAAGTATCGGGGTGCCAGCAAGCCGTTTCCTGTGCCGATCGGGGGATCGCGACACGCCGGTGAGGCGCGGGCAGCATGGCCAGCCTCCGCAACCTCATGATCACAACCCTGACATCCGCCATGGACACCATGCCTATCGTGGTATGACCGGCGGCTGGCATCCTAAGGAGAACGGACATGGACCTGCGCTGGTCGCAGCGAGAGGAGGCGTTCCGGGCCGAGGCCCGCGCGTGGCTCGAGGCGAACGTGCCACGCGACCTGCCCCCGGCAGATACCCGGGCGGGCTTCGCCGCCCACGTCGACTGGGAGCGCGCGCTGTATGACGCCCGGTGGGGCGTGGTCGCGTGGCCCGAGCGGTACGGCGGCCGCGGCGCAACGCTCTGGGAGTGGCTGATCTTCGAGGAGGAGTACTACCGCGCCGGGGGTCCGCCCCGGGTCACCCAGAACGGCATCTTCCTGCTGGCGCCCGCCCTGTTCGAGTTCGGCACGCCCGGGCAGCAGGACCGCTACCTGCCGAGGATGGCCGCCGTCCGGGACCTGTGGTGCCAGGGCTGGTCGGAGCCCGGCGCGGGCAGCGACCTGGCGGCCGTGCGCAGCAGCGCCGTCCGTGACGGGGAACGCCGGGGCTGGCTGCTGTCCGGCCAGAAGACCTGGACCACTCGCGGGGCCCTCTGCACCCACCTGTTCGGGCTGTTCCGCACCGACCCGTCCGCCGAGCGGCATCACGGCCTGACGTACTTCCTGGTCCCGCTGGACACCCCGGGCGTGACCGTCCGCGGCTTCGCCCGGCTGGACGGAGACCAGGAGTTCGCGGAGGTGTTCTTCGACAACGCGTTCGTGCCCGACGAGAACGTCCTCGGCGGCGTCAACCAGGGATGGCAGGTGGCCATGGCCACCACCGGGTCGGAGCGCGGGCTCACGCTGCGGTCCCCGGGCCGCTTCCTGCACGCCGCGGACAGGCTGCTCGACCTGTACCGGGCCAGGCCCGACCCCGCGCTGCGGGACCGGGTGGTGCAGGCGTGGATCGACGCCCACGCCTACCGGATGTTCACCCTTCAGCAGGTCACCGCCATCTGCGACGGCGCGCTGCCCGGCGCGCGGTCCAGCCTGAACAAGCTGTTCTGGTCGGAGCTTGACGTGCGGCTGCACGAGACCGCGCTCGACCTGCTGGGCGGGGAAGCGGAACTCGACGGGCCGTGGGCGCGCGGGTTCCTATTCTCGCTCGCCGGACCGATCTACGCGGGCACCAACGAGGTGCAGCGCAACGTCGTGGCCGAGCGCCTGCTCGGCCTGCCGAGGAAGTAGGCACCGGCCGATGCGATTCGCGCTGAGCGACACGGCGGCCGCACTGCGCGAGGCCGCCGCGGGACTGCTGGACGCCGAGGTCTCGCCGGACGTGATCCGCGCGGGGTGGCCTGGCGGCGACCACGCGCTCGTCAGGGCCGCCTGGCACAAGCTGGCCGGCGTCGGTGCCATCGGCACGCTGGTCCCGGAGGAACGCGGCGGCCTGGGCCTGGACGAGACCAGCCTGGTGCCGCTGCTCGAGGAGATCGGCCGCAGCGGGCTGCCCGGCCCGGCCGCCGAGACGATCGCGGTGGCCGCGCCCCTGCTCCGCGGGGAGCGCCTGGCCGCGCTGCTGGCCGGGCACATGGTGGCGGCGGCCCAGCTCGGCACGGATGACCTCGTGCCGTACGGGGAGCATGCGGCGCTGATCGTGCTGCGGGCGGGAGGCACCCTGCGGGTCTACGAGCGCGATGCCCTGGAGCTGGAGGCGTGCCCGGCCACCGATGGCTCGCGCGGCGTCGTCCGGCTGCTGCGCAGGCCGACGGCCGGCGGCACCGTCCTGACCGACGACCCGGCCGCCCTCGAATCGGCCTGGCAGCGCGGGGTGCTCGGCACGTCGGCGCTGCTGACCGGGCTCGCGGCGCGCATGCTGGCGCTCACCGTCGAGTACGTCCGACGGCGCGAGCAGTTCGGCAGGCCGATCGGCAGCTTCCAGGCGATCAAGCACGCGCTCGCCGACGCGCTCGTCGCCGTCGAGTTCGCCCGGCCGGTCCTGCTCGGCGCGGCCTGGGCCCAGGCGGCAGGTACGGCGGACGCCGCCGCGCAGGCGTCGGCGGCCAAGGTGCTCGCCTGCGACGCCGCCCGGCTCGTCGCGCGCACGGCGCTTCAGTGCCACGGCGCGATCGGCTACACCACCGAATACGACCTGCACCTGTACGCCAAGCGAGCCTGGGCCCTGATCCCGAGCTGGGGCAGCCCGGGCTGGCACCGGGCCCGCCTGGCGGCCTGCCTGGGAGTGCCAGATGGCGGAGGGTGACCCGGGGCGCGAGCAGGCGTGGCCTCACCGGCCAACGCCGTCGCGATCATCTGAACTCCGATGCGGGGGTCAGGAGAACCGCCCCCCTTGGCGTTGTGTCGCGATAGGGCTATCAGCCGCGACGCGAGACCTCAGCGGCCTCAACCACCAGGACCCAGGCATTTCGGGCGGACCAGAGGAAGTAGATCAGGACGGTTGCGAGTAGCCAGTACAGCCCGCCGCCTGCAACCACAATCAGCGAGATCCCGGACACCAGGACTGCGGCCGCGCCGGCGTTATACGGCAGCGTTCGCAAAGCCCAGCGGATTCTCTGTCCGGATTGCAGGTGGCGGATCGTCTGTATCTGCAGGCCAACGCTGATCGTCGCAAGGAGGATGGCGAGGCTTATCAAGTCGATGCCGAGCGCGGCTCTGGACTGGCCAGGTATCAAGACCAGGATTGCGACCACGAAGAGGGACAGCAGCCCTCCAAGTGCCTCCCTGGCGCGCGCGACACGGGCAGCATCGGGGAGGATCCGCGGCAAGTTGACGGTCAGGGCCAGGAACAGCAAGCCGGCAAAGGCGGCGGCCGCTGCGGCCACGGCGCCGTACATCGGCGTCCATGTCGTAGACGCGTAGGCCGCGTTCATGGGCTCAACGTCATTCCACCGGACTCATGACAGTGCCGGGCCGGGGCAAGGCAGTGCTCGCCCGACCAATGCCGGCGCAACGCCATCCAGGGGTGCGACGTCGGAGGTCAAGCTGTGCTCCCGGATGGTCCTGGACCTCAGGCCGGGCTGCCGAGCGTCGCAGGCGCTGTGGCAGCGAGGTTCTCCAGCCACCGCTGGGTTGCACGGTACAAGGATGGTCCAAGCACCGCTCGCCCGGCCGCCGGGACCGGCCCAACCTGGGTCTCCTTGCTCATCACTCGGGTGCCCTCCGGTGTCTCGGCAAGTGTGAACACGTGATCGGCATGGAGACCACCGCTTACCGCGTTGTACCGGAATACCTTGCCAGGTACGGACTCCGAGACCACGCTGTGCAGGGTGACCGGGTGAGCCTTCCAGTCGAAGGTGGCGCCCACAGGCAGCGGCCCGCGAGCCGAGTTGCGCACCCACCGGCACGCGGCGTACCACTGTGGCCAGCGCGACGCGTCGGCCAGCAGTGCCCAGACGGCGTCTGCCGGCGCGGCCACCGTGATCTCGTTCAGCGCGGTAATCGATGGCGTGCTGGGCCGCAGCATGCGGCCGGTGAGACGGCGCATCACTGGCCGGGGCACCAGCCGACTCGCCTGAGCCATCACCGAGTTCGTGAGTCCGACGACCCTGACGACGCGGTGACTGTCCAGCATGCCGACGGCGACATCGGCGACGCGAGCAGCGCTGTCGTGGCGCCGGTAGATCGCGGAAGTTGCGGCCTCTGGGCGGCCCATGGCGGCCAAGAACGCCGTGTCGGTGGGACCTGGGCATATCGCTGCCACTCGCACCCCTGTACCTCGCAGTTCCTCTGCGAGGGCCTCGCTGTAGGACAACACGAAAGCCTTGGAAGCGCCGTAGGTTGCTTGCCAAGGGGCTGGCTGGAACGCCACGGTGGACGCGGTGTTGAGCACGAAACCGCGCCGACGCTCGAGCATGCCGGGCAGCACGGCCTGAGTGAGCGCGACGAGCGCAATGCAGTTGACCGCGATGACCCCGGTCTCGGCTCGCGGGTCCAGTTCGGCGTGAGGGCCGTACGTGGCGAAGCCGGCATCATTGACCAGCACGTCAACCGTACGGTCACCGATGGCCGCGACGATCGTCGCAATGCCTGCCGGATCGGCGAGATCAGCGGGCACGAGCTCGGCCGCCGCCGCGGCCGAGTCGAGGGAGCTTGCGACCGCAGTCAGGCGTTCGGCGTCCCGCCCGGTTAGCAGCAACCGTGCTCCCCGGGCGGCAAGCCGGCGGGCGATCTGGGCACCGATGCCGGAGGAGGCGCCCGTCACTACGGTCAGATCGTTGGGTGGATACGTCACAATGCACTCCTTTCGGGACTGCGGACTGCCGTGAACGGCGCGGCGCAGCCGCAGCGCTTGCGTGGCAGCAGAGTCCTTCTTGTGACGACAAAGCACTGCACATGCGTCCAGGGCTGCGCAGCAGGCCGGCAAACCTTGAAGCAACCACCTTGGCGCCTATCTGATCCATGCCCGCTCCGACGAGCCCGCAGACAACTCATGTGATCTCGACGAGATAGCTTGAGACAGCCCGGACACACTGGGCTGCGAGGAAACGGCTGCGGAGCCGCGGGGCCGGAAGCGGGCCGTCACTTCATCGAGGCGATGGTCTGCCCGCCCAGCGAATCACCACCCACCTCGGCATTGTGCGCATGGGCCAGGTGGTGCAGCCCGAACGCCGAATCCATGCTGGTCCGCAGGCCCATGATGTCCTCCGCCTGGTTCACCGCCTTCTTGGCCAGGGCCAGCCCGAACCGCGGCATCTGCGCGATGCGCCCGGCGAGCGCGACCGTCTCGCCCTCCAGCCGGTCACGTGGCACGACGTGGTTCACCATCCCGAGCTGCAGAGCCCGGTCGGCGGGAATCCGCTCCCCGGTGAACAGGAATTCCTTCGCCGCACGCGGTCCCATGACGAACGGGTGGGCGAAGTACTCGACGCCGGGAATGCCCATCTTGACCACCGGGTCTGAGAAGAAGGCGTCGTCAGACGCCACGATCAGGTCACAGCACCAGGCCAGCATGAGGGCACCGGCGATGCAGGCTCCCTGAACCATGGCGATCGTCGGCTTGGGGAGCTCGCGCCAGCGGCGGCACATGCCGAGGTAGACCTCGGACTCGCGGGCGTACCGGCTCTCCTCCCCCTGTTTGCCGACGTGATCCCACCACAGCCCGGCCTTGCGCTCGAACGACCGATCGACGTCACGGCCCGGGGTACCGATGTCGTGGCCGGCCGAGAAGTGCTTGCCCGCGCCGGCCAGGATCACGACCTTGACATCGTCATCGGCGGCGGCCCGGTAGAACGACCGGTCCAGGGCGTAGGTCATCGCCGAGTTCTGGGCGTTGCGGTACTGCGGCCGGTTCATCGTGATGACCGCGATGGCGTCATCCTTGCGGTAGAGCACGACCGGGTTCTCGGCGTCCGGGGCGCCGCCGGCCTCGGTCTGTGTCGTCGTGGTCATCTCGCCCTGCCTTTCTGCTGTGAGCCGTCCGGCCCAGCTGGGCAGCTCAGGAACCGTGCCCGGAGCCGCCGACGAAGTCATCCCTGGCCCGGTCGCCCGCGCCCGCCAGGCTGAGCTCGAATGTGAAGCCCTGCTCGTAGCGGTAGCTGCGGTTGACGTCCCACGGGTCGATGCCGTTCAGCGACTCCTTGGCCAGCCGGATGACGAGCGGGTCCTTCGCCGCGATCTCGGCCGCCAGCGCGAGGGCGGCGTCCCGGAGCTCGCCGCGCGGGACGACGGAGTGCACCGAGCCGAAGTGGTGCAGTTCCGCGGCGGTCGCCGTGGCCGCGGTGTAGACCATCGCTCGCATCTTGTGCTGCGGTACGAGCCGCGACAGGTGGGTGGCGGCGCCCAGTGCTCCCCGGTCCACCTCGGGCAAGCCGAACCTGGCGTCGTCGGCGGCGACGATCACGTCGCTGTTGGCGACGAGGCCGATCCCGCCGCCCAGGCAGAACCCGTGCACCGCCGCGATCACCGGGACGGCGCACTCGTAGATCCCCTTGAAGGCCTCGAAGCAGCCGCGGTTCGCCCCCAGCAGCGCGGTGAAGCCCTCGGTGCGCTGCATCTCCTTGATGTCCACGCCGGCGTTGAAGCCGCGCCCTTCGGCGCGCAGGATGACCGCGCGGACCTCGGCGTGGCGGCCCGCGTCGGTCACCTGCCTGGCGATCTCGAACCACCCCGCCGCCGGCATGGCGTTGACGGGCGGGTTGTTCATGATGACCTCGGCGACGCCGTTTCCGGTCAGCTCCGTGCGCACCATGGGCGCGGGCTCAGACGGGCTCACAGGATCTTCCTTTGCGTCAGTGGCTGCGTCAGGACCGCCTTGCCGGCGAGCTGACGTATCCGGCCACCTCGATCCTGCCCTGCTGGCGGGCGGCACGGAAGTGCGGGTCCAGCCGGGGGTTCAGGGTCAGACGGTGACGCGGCGCGCGGTGGCGTAGCCCCCGGCGAGCAGGACCACGGCGAGGGCGGCGAGCAGCCCGGTGAGCCCGGCGGAGCTGAGCGTGGTGAAGAAGCGGCCGATGGCGGCCCAGGCCTGGGCCCGGTCGGCGGCGATCACCCCGGCGACCACCACCGTGGCCTGGGCCGCGGCGAAGACAAGCAGGCCGATCAGGTTCCAGCGCCGGTACACCAGCCCGAACCACATGCCGTAGACGAACATCAGGGCCAGCCCGACGAACGAGGTGAACCAGGTCAGGTACCACGGCCCGGCGATGATGTAGGGCACACGGAAGAAGTGCAGGCGCACGCCCCAGCCGCCGGTGGCCCCCTCGATGACCTGGAGCAAGGCCAGCGCCAGGCCGTAGACCGCGGCGAGGGCCACCGCGAGCAGCGCGGTCCCGGCATAGTAGGAGCGCCGGCTCACGCTGAGGCCGAGCGCGAACGGCATCGACTGGAAGATGCTCAGCGCGCCCACGACGAGGAAGAACAGGTAGATCGCGGCCACCGCGCCGGTCTGGACCTGCGCGCCTCCGGCAATGCTGCTGGCCAAGGCCACGTTCACCGCGAAGTCGAAGGCCAGCACGGCCCAGGGCAGGATGTAGATCGTCGGGTCGGCCAGCTGGAAGCGGGCGACCTTGACCAGGGTAGCCGAGTTCATGCGCTTGTCCTTTCTGGCTCGTGCGTGCTGGCCTGGCTGGCCGCGGCCGCGCCCGCGACGTGCACCACGACCTGCTGCAGGCTGAGCGGCTCCAGGTGCAGCCGCAGCGCCCGCGCGCGGGCCCGGCCGCTGTCGTCCAGTTCCCCGGCCACCACCGCCGACTCCTGCGAGCCGAGCCGCCGCCGGTCCCAGACCTTTCGCCCGGCGGTGAACTCCGCCACCGCGATGGCCGGGCCGCTGACGCTCGTCGCGGCGCCGCGCACCTCGTCGGCGGCCGCGTCCAGCACGATCTGGCCCCGGTTGAGCACCAGCACCCGTTCCAGCAGCCCGGCAGCCTCGTCGATCAGGTGGGTGGACAGCAGCACCGTGCGCGGATGCTCGGCGTAGTCGGCGAGCAGCCGGTCATAGAACATCTGACGCGCCACCGGGTCCAATCCCGCGTACGGCTCGTCGAACAGGGTCACCTCGGCCCGGGCGGCCAGGCCGATCACGATGCCCAGCGCCGAGCGCATCCCCCGCGACAGCCGCATCACCCTGCGGCCCAGCGGCAGGCCGAAGTCCGCGGCCAGCGCGGCGGCCAGGCCGGCGTCCCAGTTCGGGTAGAACCACGAGGCCGCCCGCAGCGTATGACGGACCGTGAACCTGCCCCCGTACTGCGGGTAGCGCTGGTCCTCCCGGACGAACACCAGGCGGCCCAGCAGATGCTCGGCCGTGACCGGGTCGGCCCCGAGGACGGTGACGCGGCCCGAGGACGCGAACTCCTGCCCGGCGACGATGCGCAGCAGCGTGGTCTTGCCCGCGCCGTTGCGGCCGAGCAGCCCGGTGATCGACCCGGGCTCGATGTCGAAACTGACCTGGTCGACGGCGAGGGTGCCGCGGTAGCGGCGCGACAGCCGGGCCGCCGAGATCGCTGGCGTCATAGCGTGGTGCCTTCCTGTGCGAGGCTGGACTCGCGGATCAGCGCGACCAGCTCATCGGCGTCGATCCCCAGCCGGCTGGCCTCGGCGACCAGCGGCCCGACATACCGTTCGGTGAACCGCTTGCGACGCTCGTCGAGCAGCCGCGCCCTGCTGCCGGCCGCGACGAACATCCCGATGCCGCGGCGCTTTTCCACCAGCCCGTCGTCGGTGAGCATGCCGATGCCCTTCGCCGCGGTGGCCGGATTGATCCGGTAGTAGGCGGCCAGTTCGTTGGTCGAGGGCACCTGCCCGCCCTCGGGCAGGGTCCCGTCCGCGATCTCGTCCGCCAGCCGCTCGGCGACCTGGACGAACAGGGGAGCCCCTCCCTCGAGGCCGGCCATCTCCCGCAACGGCCCGGCTCCTTCCTCGGTTACGCGGTTAACTGCTTGAGTAATGTACCGTTGCACCGAACCGCCGTCAAACGCCGGCGGCCGAGACGGCGCCGGCCCCCGGGCCAGCCTCGACGACCGTGGCGACCGGGTCAGCCGCAGGCGCTGTCCGCGGGCA
>JASIJN010000339.1 GCA_030050125.1 Streptosporangiaceae bacterium
GCGGCGGCGGACCGGCTGGCCGCCCGGGGCGGCATCGACCTGATCGTGACCTCGCCGCTGCTGCGGGCGCGGCAGACCGCCGAGGCGGCGGCCCGGGCCACCGGCGTGCCGGTCCAGGCCGACGACGCCCTGGTCGAGCTCGACTTCGGCACGTGGGAGGGCCTGACGATCGCGGAGGCGTCGCAGCGGTGGCCGGATGAGGTATCGGCCTGGCTCGCCAGCGTGGACGCGGCCCCGCCGGGCGGGGAGAGCCTCGCCGCCGCCACCGCCAGGGTCGGCGCCGTCCTGGACCGGCTGCTGCTGGCCTACCCGTTCCGCACCCTGCTCCTGGTCAGCCACGTTTCCCCGATCAAGATCGCGGCCTGCCGCGCGCTGCTCGCCCCGCCGGCCACGATGTTCCGGTTCCAGCTCGATGTCGCGTCGCTGTGCGAGATCGACTGGTATGCCGACGGCCCGGCCACCGTCCGGTCCCTGAACGACACCGCGCACCTGCGGCAGGCCGCGCGGTAACGGCCTATCCTGGGCGTAGCAGCGGGCGAGCTGGCCGGGCGGCCGCGGCGCCGCCTGGCCTCCAGGCGGCACCGAGGAAGGTCCGGGCTCCGCAGGGCAGGGTGGTCGGTAACGCCGACCCGGGGCGACCCGCGGGACAGTGCCACAGAAAACAGACCGCCCCCGGTCCGCCGGGGGTAAGGGTGAAACGGTGGTGTAAGAGACCACCAGCGCCCGGAGCGATCCGGGCGGCTCGGTAAACCCCACCCGGAGCAAGGTCAAAAGGGGGACGCGCGTCACGGCGGGCGTCCCCTGCGCGAGCGTTCGAGGGCGGCCCGCCCGATGCTCGCGGGTAGACCGCACGAGGCTGCCGGCAACGGCAGTCCCAGATGGATGGCCGCCGGCCCGCGTGAGCGGGCGCACAGAACCCGGCCTACAGGCCAGCTCGCCCGCTGCCTGCGTCGGCGCGTGGCGCTTGGTCTCGATCGGCAAGGCCCACGGGTCACCCGGGCCGGGGGAGCGCGTTCCTCGCCGCCGGGGACGCGAGCGCGCATCGGCAGAGGTCTACGGCAAACGCCGTCACCCCAGCCGTCGGCCTCAGCCCGGGCTGATCCCAGATCTCTTTGCCGAGCCATTGCGTAATCACCCGTGGCAGGTGGGGCGGTGCGGGCCCGGAATTGGTGGGCTGGGCACGCACCAGCCGCCAGCGGAAGGAGAAAGGACGCTATGGCTGATCTGATCGCCATCGGATATCCCGACGAGACCACCGCCGACGCCGCAGCCGATGAGGCGCGGCGCCTGGCCCAGGACCTCATCATCCAGCCCGACGCGATCGCGTCGATCGTACGGGACAGGGATGGCAAGTACCACGTTCACACCAGCCACCACGCCGTAGCCGGCGGGGCGACCTGGGGCATGTTCTGGGGATTGCTGTTCGGCGTGCTCTTCTTCGTTCCTGTTATCGGCCTGGCCGTCGGCGCCGGGCTCGGTGCGCTCATGGGGAAGGTCACCAAGACCGGCATCGACCGTGCCTTCCAGGACCAGGTCCGGGAGATGCTGCAGCCGGGTACCTCGGCGTTGTTCGTGATGGTGGAGAAGGTGACGCCGGACAAGGCCATCGACGCGATGAAGCAGTACGGCGGCACCGTGCTGAAGACCTCGCTGTCCAAGGAAGGCGAGAAGGAACTCCAGGATGCCCTGCACGGCGGGGGCGCCGAGTAACACCCGCGGCAACGGCAGGCCGGCCGCCCCGCCGCCGAACGGGCGGTACGGCCTGCTTGTTGCTCGCGCGTATCGCGTACCGCGCCACCTGGAACCACCTGCCGCGGGTGAGGCCCGCGATGGGGACCAGGTCGCATACTGCACGTGGGAACGGCGAGACGCCGTTCCCACGATAGAAATCCGACGACCGCCTCCGAATGGCGTCGGGCCTGACCGGATGGATGTTGATTCTTATGACCGGGTGGTTTCTGGGAATCGGATTGGGCGTTCTCTATCTCGTCCTAATCGTCACGTTGGCCGTCATGAGCTTCCGCAAGGGTCATTGGGTGCTCGGCCTGATCGGCTTCTTCTTCCCGATTCTGTGGGTCGTCGGCGCGATCTTGCCCTCGAAGTACCGCAGAGCCTGACGGCGGCGTGAGCCGCGGGCCAGCACGTCACACACCGTGCTCGGCAGTGATCCTCCCGGAGGCGGCGGCGTCGGCCAGGGCTTGGTGGTCGCGTTCGTTCTGGTCGGCATAGGCGTCGGCGAACCGGGCGACGGCCTGGTCGAACGCGTCGGAGGAGCCGAGGTAGGCGGCGATGGCGATGCGGTCCCCAGAGCGGGCGTGGGCCCGAGCGAGGGTCCATCCGCAGAGTTCGCCGTACTGGCGCAGACCGCGTGGCACCATGGCCTCGATATCGAGGGAGAACTTCCAGTCACGCAGTTGCCGGACGTAGAAGTCACGGGGCTGGCCATCGAGGCCGGCCTCGGTGCGGTGCCAGCCGAGGAAGATGTCGCTGGAGGCCTGCATGAGGCGTTGCCCGGCGACGACGCGCTGGCCCTGGTTACGGTGCCTGCTGGTTCCGGCGTATCGGCTGAGCACGGACGGCCGGGCCTCTTTGACTTGCAAGAACAGTGCATCATCGGTGTCGCGGCCGAGCATCAGCACGATCCAGCAACGGGTGCCGACACTGCCCACGCCGACCACCTTGCGGGCGGCGTCGGCGTAACCGTACTGTTCCAGCAGCACCCTGCGGTCGGTCGCGAGCGTCCGCCGGTACCTGCCAATCAGCCCGGTGAGCTGTGACCTGAAATTCGTCCGGTCCGGTTCGGCGGGGATGAGCTCGTCGATGGGGACCAGCAGCGGCGGGTCAGAGGCAATCTTCGGTCTGCCGTTTTCGACATGGCACAGCTTGGCGAGTTCCCGCATGCTGTCCCTGGTCCGGGCCTTGGCCATGCCTGCGTCGACCGCCTTGCGCTGCCGCGATGTGAGTTCCGAGCCGAGCTGGGCCCGCAGTTCCTCGAGGTCGGCGCGCGCGTACCAGACGTCCAGGTTGGTCAGGCCAGCAAAGCTCCGCATCGCCCGCCGGTAGCTGGCGGTGGCCGAGGTGACGATCTCGCGCCGCCGCCGGCTGGGGAAGCCGTTCTCGCGAGCGGCGATCTCGAGGCTGGCGGCGAGGCGTTTGACGTCCCATTCCCAGGGCCCGGGAAGGGTTTCGTCGAAGTCATTGAGATCGAAGACCAGGCGGCGTTCGGGGGAGCCGAAAACGCCGAAGTTGGACAGGTGGGCGTCGCCGCAGGCTTGCACGGCCAGGCCGGTGACAGGGGTAGCGGCGAGGTCGGCGGCCATGGGCAGGGCGGCGCCCCGGTAGTACGCGAACGGGGAGGCCAGCATCCGGCCGTAACGGACCGGGACCAGCTCGTGCACCCGGGTCGCGCTCTGCTCTTGCAGCAGCGCGATTGGATCCCGGCCGGCGGGCGGCTCGAACGCCGCGTGACTGTCGCGGGGCACTGCCGCCCGGGCGGCCTTACCGCGTGCCGCACGCTCGGCCGGGGTCAGCTGTCCCGGGCCTGGGTCCAGCCGGTACCGCTCCGGGCATGGCGGATCCCGTGGCGGCGGAGCCTCGACGGAGAGCCGAGACGTCACAGGGTGCTCTCCACCCGCGGCTCCGCGGCGTTCACGGCATGGATTGTCCGCCGCAGCAGAAAGCCGCCGACGACCTCGAAGCAGCCCAGGACGATGAACCAGATGCCGAGCAGCACGGCGAGGACGTTGAGCGCCGAGACGGGGGAGGCCACGACCACGATCCCGGCGATGACGCTCACCGCGCCGAACACGATCCACCAGGCCCTGCCCTCGCGGGCTCCGCCGGATATCCCGCCCATGAGCGCGGTCAGCCCCTGGACGACCCAGGTGACGCCGATGATCAGGCCGATCACCGCCAGCGTGAGATGCAGATGGCGGATCAGGATGATCCCGATGACGACGAACAGCAACCCCGTGACGCCGGCCCAGACCCGGTTGCTCTCCCTCGGCTCGAACACCCTGACCAGGTGGAAGAGCCCGGACAGCAGCATCATGATGCCGACCAGCACCGCGACCACGTTCAGCGAGCCGCCCGGATGGAAGCTCACGACAATCCCGAGTATCACGGTCAGCAGGCCGAGGACCAATCCCGAGAGCCATGAGCCGGTCACTGTACCCAAGGGTGCTGGCTCGGCGTCGAATCCGTTGGCAGCCATGGTGCGCTCCTTTTTAACCGTCCTTTGCTGCTGCCGATGTTCGGCGCCGGACCGCCCCGCGTCGCCACCCGGCGCGGGTGATAACCGTCCCTGTGTGACCGCGCGCGCGGTCCGGTCCGCTGGGCGGCGCGGGTGATGCGCGGCTCGCCGCGCCGGGCTGAGGCTGAGTCATGGAGTTCGAGTCGGTTGACGCGGGCGCGGTCATTGACGTCTTGTTGCTGCTCTTGATCGGAATCGGGCCGAAGATCGCCCTGGTGCCATTTCTCAATGTGACCGCCGGGATGCCAGCGGCCACGAAGCGACGTGTCATGCGGAGAATGGTCACCACGGCCGCCGCGGTGGCGCTGTTGCTGCTAGTCGTGGGCGGGCTGCTGACCCGGTTGCTGCACTTCGCGGTCGGCGCCCTGGCCGTCTCCAGCGGGATCATCCTGCTGGTCCTGGCCGTCTCGATGGTGCTCGGCACGTCCGGCTCCGGGCAGCAGGCCGACCGGCGGATGGACGAGGACCCGATGCGGCTGGCGGTCTACCCGCTGGCGGTGCCGTACCTGCTCAACCCGGCGGGCATCGTCGTCTTGGTCACGGCGTCGGCGGAAGCCAGGACGATCGGCGTGTTCGCGATCGTGCTCGGGGCGCTCGCCGTCGTGATCGCTCTGGACATCCTGGTTTTCCGGTGGGCGGCCCAGGCCGCCGCGCACCTCAACGCCGACGTGATGCTGGTGACCGAGAAGGTGTTCGGCTTTCTGCTCGCGGCCCTGGCCGTGCAGCTGGCCCTCGACGGGCTGTCCGGCCTCGGCGTGATTCACCTGGTCGCGCACTGACCCGGCGCTGCGCGAGCTCGGGGCCACCCAACAGGGGTGGTGCTGGCGCCTGCCGAACCGCCTAGGGTCACGAATGCACGACCGGGACAAGGGAGCAGCCGGACATGACCACGACCCAGCTCAGGCACATGACCTGGATTCCCGGAGGCACCTTCCGGATGGGCTCGGCCGACTTCTATCCCGAAGAACGTCCCGTGCACATGGTGAGCGTCGACGGCTTCTGGATGGACGAGCATCCGGTCACGGTGGAGGAGTACCGGCGCTTCGTCAAGGCCACCGGTTATGTGACCCTCGCGGAGAGCCCGCCGCTGGCAGCCGACTATCCGGACGCCGACCCGGGCTTGCTGGTGCCCGGGTCCCTGGTCTTCCGGCGTACCAGCGGCCCGGTCGATCTGCGCGACTACCGGAACTGGTGGGCGTACGTGCCCGGAGCCGACTGGCGCCACCCGGCCGGGCCGGGCAGCGGCTGCCGCGGCCTGGAGCGGCACCCGGTGACGCACGTGGCCTACCAGGACGCCGAGGCCTATGCGGCCTGGGCCGGGAAGGACCTGCCGACGGAGGCGGAGTGGGAGTACGCGGCGCGCGGCGGTCTTGACGGCGCGGCGTATGCGTGGGGCGATGAGTTCGCCCCTGGCGGCCGGATGATGGCCAACACCTGGCAGGGCCGGTTTCCCTGGCAGAACCTGCTCACCGACGGGTACGAGGGGACGTCGCCGGTCGGCTCGTTTCCGGCCAACGGCTACGGCCTCTATGACATGACCGGCAACGTCTGGGAATGGACCTGTGACTACTTCACTCCGCGCCATGCCTCCTCGGCTGCCGGTGGCTGCTGCGCGCCACACAATCCGCGGGTGAGCCTGGCTTCCCGCAGCGCAATGCCGACCGGGCCCGGGTCACACCAGCCGCGCAAGGTGATCAAGGGCGGCTCTCATCTGTGCGCGCCGAGCTACTGCCTGCGGTACCGGCCAGCGGCCCGGCAAGGCGAAGCGGTCGACACCGCCACCTGCCACCTGGGTTTCCGGTGCGTCCTGCGCAGCGCCTCGCCGGCCGTCGGCTAGAGCGGGCTCCCCGGGCGGCCGGGCAGGTGCCGGGGATGCGGCGCGTCGGGTGGGTCGAGCGGCAGGTCCGCCGGGCGGACCGGTTTCAGCAGCGCCACACCGTGACCGCGTTTCCGTGGGCGGTCATGCAGAAGTTCGGCAATGACCAAGCCGGGAGCAAGGCCGCGCTGATGTCCTACTACGGTCTGTTCGCCCTCTTCCCGCTGCTGTTGCTGCTGACCACCATCCTGGGCTTCGCGCTCAAGGGCAACCCGGTCCTGCACCAGCGGCTGGT
>JASIJN010000043.1 GCA_030050125.1 Streptosporangiaceae bacterium
GAGTACCGCTCCTCGTAGAACAGCTCCTGCCACTGCCGGACCATGCCGAGGAAGCCGTTGTTGAAGATCAGCACCTTGATCGGCAGGCGCTCGATCGCGCAGGTGGCCAGCTCCTGGGCGGTCATCTGGAAGCAGCCGTCGCCGTCGATCGCGACCACCGGCTCGCCCGGCCTGCCCACCTGCGCGCCCATGGCGGCGGGGACCGCGAAGCCCATGGTGCCCAGGCCGCCGGAGTTGATCCAGCTGCGCGGCCGGGTGAACGAGAAGTGCTGCGCCGCGTGCATCTGGTGCTGCCCGACGCCGGCCACCACGATCGCCTCGCCGCCGGTCAGCGCGGACAGCCGCTCCACCACGTGCTGCGGCTTCAGCGGCCCGTCCGGCTCCTGGGTGTAGCGCAGCGGGAACCGCCGCTTCCAGCCGTCGATGCAGGCCAGCCAGGCCGCGGTGTCGGTCGGCCCGTCCTGCGCGATCAGGGCGGCCAGGCTCTGCGTCAGCCCGGCCACGGTGGCCCGGACATCGCCGACAATCGGGACGTCCGGCGCCCGGTTCTTGCCGATCTCGGCCGGGTCGATGTCGGCGTGCACCACCTTCGCGCGCGGGGCGAAGTCGGCCAGCCGCCCGGTCACCCGGTCGTCGAACCGCGCCCCCAGGGCGACCAGCAGGTCGGCCTCCTGCAGCGCGGCCACGGCCGTGTAGCAGCCGTGCATGCCGGGCATGCCGAGCGCCAGCGGATGGGGATCGGGGAACGCGCCCCTCGCCATCAGCGTGGTCGTGACCGGCGCCTGGGCCAGCTCGGCCAGGGCCAGCAGCTCGGCGTGGGCGCCCGCCTTGATCACGCCGCCGCCGACGTACAGCACCGGCCGCCTGGCCCGCCGCAGCAGCGCCGCGGCCTCGCGGATCGGGGCCAGGTCCGGGCCAGGCGGCACCCGGTACCCGGGCAACTCCATGACCGGAGGCCAGGCTCCCCAGGTCATCGTGGCCTGCATGATGTCCTTGGGCACGTCGACGAGCACCGGGCCCGGGCGACCGGTCGAGGCGATGTGGAAGGCCTCGGCGATCGCGGCCGGGATCCGCTCGGCCCGGGTGACCAGCTCGTTGTGCTTGGTGACCGGGAGCGTGATCCCGGTGATGTCGGCCTCCTGGAAGGCGTCGGTGCCGATCAGCGCGCTGGGCACCTGCCCGGTGACCGCGACCACCGGCACCGAGTCCATGTAGGCGTCGGCCAGCGCGGTGACCAGGTTGGTCGCGCCGGGGCCGCTGGTGGCCATGCAGACGCCGGTCCGCCCGGTGGCCCAGGCATAGCCCGAGGCGGCGTGCCCCGCGCCCTGCTCGTGCCGGACCAGGACGTGCCGCAGCGTGGACGAGCGCAGCGGGTCATAGGCGGGGAGTATCGCGCCGCCCGGAAGTCCGAAAACCACGTCGACGCCCTGCTGCTCGAGACTGCGCACCAGCGCCTGGGCTCCGGTCAGCTCCACGTGTTTGCTCCTTCGATTTTCAGCCGCGAGATCCAACAAAAAACCTCCTCGCCGTCCGCGGCGTAGGAGGTTAGCGCGAGCCCTGCGTGCGGGCTCGCGCTAGGTGATAAGGAGTACCAGGAACTGATCGAGACGCATTGCTGCTTTCTCCGTCCGGTTGTATCAGCGAACAGGATAACACTATAGATGTCTGGCCCAGAGGTGGCGTCGTCCGGGTGAACTCGCGCCGTCAACTCGGGTCCAGGGCCCGGCCGCGCGATCGGCTAGGCGGACCCGGCCAGGCCGGGCAGCCACGCCGGACGGCGGGCCTCGAACGCGCTGATCTCCTGGTCATGCCGCAGCGTCAGCGCGATGTCGTCCAGCCCCTCCAGCAGCCGCCACCGGGCGTAGTCGGCGAGCTCGAACGGCTCGAGCAGCCGGGCCGACGGCGCGGCCACGGTGCGGTCGACGACGTCCACGACCACCTCGGCGCCGGCGTCGGCGGCCAGCGCGGCGAACAGGCGCTCCGCGGACTCCTCGCTGACCACGGCCGGGACCAGCCCGGCGGCGACGCTGTTGTTGCGGAAGATGTCGCCGAAGCTCGGCGCCACGACGGCCTGGAAGCCGAAGTCCTGAAGCGCCCAGACCGCGTGCTCGCGCGACGAGCCGCAGCCGAAGTTCGACCCGGCGATCAGGATCTTCGCCTCAGACGCGCCCGGGCGGTTCAGCACGAAGGCCGGGTCCTCGCGCCAGGCGCCGAACAGCCCGGCGCCGAACCCGGTGCGCTCGACCCGCTTGAGCCAGGACGCCGGGATGATCTGGTCGGTGTCGACGTCGCGGCGGTCAAGGGCCAGCGCGCCGCCTGTTATGCGGTGAATTCCGGACATATTAGAGATCTCCTGGCAGCGTGAAATGTCCGGCGACGGCGGTGGCCGCCGCCACGGCGGGCGACACCAGGTGGGTGCGGCCGCCAGGGCCCTGGCGCCCCTCGAAGTTGCGGTTGCTCGTCGACGCCGACCGCTCGCCGGGAGCCAGGATGTCGCCGTTCATGCCGAGGCACATCGAGCATCCGGCCGACCGCCACTCGAACCCGGCCTCGGTGAAGGCCTTGTCTAGCCCCTCGGCCTCGGCCTCGGCCTTGACCCGCGCGGAGCCGGGCACCACCAGGGCCCGGACCCGGGGGCTGACCGCGCGGCCGCGGATCACCTCGGCGGCCGCACGCAGATCCTCGAGCCGGCCGTTGGTGCACGAGCCGATGAACACGGCGTCGACCGGGATGTCGCGGATCGCCGTGCCCGGGGTGAGGTTCATGTAGGTCAGGGCGCGCTCGGCGGCCTGCCGCAGCGCCGGGGTGCCCAGCGAGGCCGGGTCCGGCACGACGTCGTCGATCGTGACCGACTGCGCCGGGTTCGTGCCCCAGGTGACGGCGGGCCGCAGCGACGAGGCGTCGACGCGGATCTCGCGGTCGAACTCCGCCCCCTCCTCGGTGGCCAGGCCGCGCCAGTCGTCGAGCGCCCGCTCCCACAGCTTGCCCTTCGGGCTGTACTTGCGGCCCTCAAGGAACGCGAACGTGGTGTCGTCGGGCGCGATCATCCCGGCCCGGGCCCCGCCCTCGATCGACATGTTGCAGACCGTCATCCTGCCCTGCATCGACAGGGCCCGCACGGCCGCGCCGCGGTACTCGATGACCGAGCCGACGCCGCCGCCGGTGCCGAGCGCCCGGATGATGCCCAGCACCAGGTCCTTCGCGGTGAGCTCGGACCCGGGCTCACCGTCCACGGTGACCGCCATCGCGGCCGGCTTGGCCTGCCGCAGGGTTTGCGTGGCCAGCACGTGCTCGACCTCGCTGGTGCCGATGCCGAACGCCAGCGTGCCGAACGCGCCGTGGGTCGAGGTGTGGCTGTCCCC
>JASIJN010000340.1 GCA_030050125.1 Streptosporangiaceae bacterium
TGCCCTGCCGCTCGGCCGCGCCCGAGGTGGCGATCATGACGCCAGCCGCCATCAGGCCGCCGATGACGGTGGGGCCGGTCCAGCCGGGAGTGGGGTGGGCGGCGACGCCGCGTGGCTTGTCGATGACGACGATGTCCTCGTCCTGGTAGACGAGCGCCATGCCGGGCACCAGCTGCGCCGTAACCTCGACGGCACCCGGCGGGGGCGGGAGCGTCACGGTGAGCGAGGCGCCGGCCAGGACCCGATCGGACTTGGCTGCCAGATGGCCCTCGACCAGCACGTTTCCCTCGCTGATCAGGGCGGCGGCGGCAGCGCGGGACAGCCCGAACATCCGGGCCAGCGCCGCGTCCAGGCGCTCGCCGTCCAGGCCCTCGGGAACCGGGACCCGGCGCTGCTGGCCGGGGGCGGCCATCAGCCGCCGTCCGAGCGAGGTTCCTGCCGGGGCTGGTCCGGCCGGGCCGACACAGGGTCCGGACGCGACCGGGCGGCCTCGACCGTGCCGTCCAGCCGGTGCCCGCGGGTGGCGAGCAGCACCATGAGCACGCCGCCGCAGACGATCGCCGAGTCGGCCAGGTTGAACACCGGCCAGTGCGGCACCTGGATCCAGTCCACGACCCAGCCGCGCAGCGGCCCCGGGGACCGGAAGATCCGGTCGGTCAGGTTGCCCATCGCCCCGCCGAGCAGCAGCCCCAGCGCCACCGCCCAGGGAACGCTGTAGATCCGGCGGGCCGAGCGGACGATGAAGATGATCACGCCGACGGCGATCGCGGTGAACACGATGGTCATCGACGTGCCAATGCTGAAGGCCGCCCCGGGGTTGCGGTCCTCGCGGAGCGTGAGCAGCCCGCCGAGCAGCCGGATCGGGCTGCGATCCGACAGCGTCGCCACCACGATCGCCTTCGAGACGACGTCGGCCGCCAGCACAGCCACGGCGACACAGATCAAAATCCGGACCCGGGGTGCTGCCGACCGCGGCGCGGCGGGCTGGTCCGGGTGGTCAGGCCCGCCGGCCGGGCCGCCCGTCAGCGGCGCTCCTCGCGCTGCTTGCAGGACACGCACAGGACCGCCCGCGGAAAGGCCTGCAGCCGCGCCTTGCCGATCGCCTCGCCGCACGATTCGCAGGTGCCGTAGGTACCCGCATCTATCCGGGCCAGGGCCCGCTCGGTCTGGGCCAAAAGCTCGCGGGCGTTATGAGTGAGTGCGAGCTCATGCTCCCGTTCGTAGGCCTTCGCTCCCACATCTGCCTGATCATCCCCGGCGTCTCCGACCGCGTCGCCGAGCCGGGAGGCGATGTCCGACTCCGCCCGCTCGATGTCCGCCCGGAGTTCGGCGGCCTCGACGGCGAGTTTATCGCGCACCTTGGCGAGCTCGGCTTCGGTCCAGCGCCGCTCCCCCGGCCGCACCGGAAGCGCGGCAGCGCCTGAACGCGCGGCAGCGGTCATCTACGGCCTCCCTCGGTGCACCTAGGTAACGATCTTCGTTGCGAGCAGTCACGAGAGGATAAGTGGTGACCGGGGGCCATCGCAAACACGCCGCCGATAACGTGGGAAGATTCGGCGCGCTCGGGCGCGCCCCGGGTCGCGGCGCCGGCCGGAGCGGCCCGGAGCGGCCCGGCCGGGCATCGGCTATCCTGGCTTTCTGCACGGCGCTGAAGGGGACAGCTGCCGCTGCGGCGGCCAGGAGCGACCGGGGATGGTGCGAGCCCGGGGATACGCGCAGCGGACCAGATCACCCCGGAGCCGCCGGAAGAACGGCATCCCGCCGGCCCGGGTCCGGCCGGGCAGGGCCTAGTAGAACCGGCAGCAGACAAACCGAGAGGGTCGCGGCACCGGGCCGGCAGGCAACCGGTCGCGGCCAAGGAGGGTGGTACCGCGGGGCCGCCGCCGGCGAGCCTCGTCCCTCCGCGAAGCCGCGTCGGCCGGCCGGGATACCCGGTCTGGACGGCGCGTCAACCCGCGAGAGGCCGCCCACGATGCCGCGCCCTGATGATCAGTTCTCCGTCGGCCCGTCCGCCGCGAAGCTGCCGTTTCCCGAGCTGCCAGCCGCGTTCGACCTGCCCGCGATCGAGCACGAGGTGCTGGAGCGCTGGCGGGCGGGCCAGCTCTTCAACAGGTCGCTCGACCAGACGTCGGCCGGGAGGCCGTGGACGTTTTACGAGGGCCCGCCGACGGCGAACGGCATGCCGGGCGTGCACCACGTCGAGGCCCGGGTGTTCAAGGACCTCTTTCCCCGGTTCAAGACCATGCAGGGCTTCCACGTGCCGCGGCAGGGCGGCTGGGACTGCCACGGGCTGCCGGTCGAGGTGGCCGTGGAGCAGGAGCTTGGCGTGTCCGGGAAGAAGGAGATCGAGGAGTACGGGATCGCCGAGTTCAACGCCCGCTGCCGGGAGTCCGTGCTGCGGCACGTGGACGCGTTCGAGGCGCTCACCGAGCGGATGGGCTACTGGGTCGACCTGCGGCACGCCTACCGCACCATGGACTCGGACTATATCGAGTCGGTCTGGTGGTCGCTGAAGGTCATCTTCGACAAGGGCCTGCTCGTCCGCGACTACCGGATCAGCCCGTACTGCCCGCGCTGCGAAACCCCGCTCTCCGACCACGAGATGGGCCAGCCGGACGTGTACCGGACGGTTTCCGATCCGTCGGTCACCGTCCGGTTCCCCGTGCTGTCCGTCCCCGAGGGTGCGAACCCGCAGCTGGAGGGCGCCGACCTGCTGGTCTGGACGACCACGCCGTGGACGCTGGTCTCCAACACCGCGGTCGCCGTCCACCCCGACGAGACGTACGTGATCGCCCGCAAGGCCGGCGCCGACGACCGGGTGATCGTGGCCGAGTCCCTGTTCGCGTGGGTGCTCGGCGAGGGCTGGCACATCGCCGCCCGGGTCCCCGGCTCCGAGCTGGCCGGGGCCGCCTACCGGCGGCCGTTCGACCTGGTGCACATCCCCGACGCGCACCGGGTGGTGACCGGAAGCTTCGTGACCACCGAAGACGGGACCGGGCTGGTGCATCTGGCCCCCGCGTTCGGCGCGGACGACATGGAAACCGGACGCGCGCACGGCCTGCCGGTCGTCAACCCGATCCGGGGTGACGGCCATTTCGAGGACAGCGTGCCGCTGGTCGGCGGGATGTTCTTCAAGGACGCCGACCCGACGCTGGTGCGCGACCTCGACGCCCGGGGCCTGCTCTTCCGGTCTGAGCTGCACGAGCACAGCTACCCGCACTGCTGGCGATGCCATACGCCGCTGATCTACTACGCCCTGCCGTCCTGGTTCATCCGCACCACCGCGGTCAAGGGCGAGTTGCTGGCCGAGAACGAGAAGACCAACTGGCAGCCGCCGACGATCAAGCACGGCAGATACGGCGAGTGGCTGCGCAACAACGTGGACTGGGCCCTGTCCCGGACCAGGTACTGGGGCACCCCGTTGCCGCTGTGGGTGTGCCCGCAGCAGCACGTGACGTGCGTGGGCTCGCTGGCCGAGCTGTCCGAACTGGCCGGCCGCGACCTGACCGAGCTCGACCCGCACCGGCCGTATGTGGACGAGGTGCTGATCACCTGCGGTCAGTGCGGCGGCCAGGCGCGCCGGGTGCCCGAGGTGATCGACGCCTGGTACGACTCGGGGTCGATGCCGTTCGCGCGGCACGGGGCCCCGCTGCGCGACGAGGCGGCGTTCGAGCGCTCCTTCCCCGCGCAGTTCATCTGCGAGGCGATCGACCAGACCCGGGGCTGGTTCTACTCGCTCATGGCGGTCAGCACGCTGGTGTTCGGCCGGTCCTCCTACGAGACCGTGGTCTGCCTGGGCCTGGTGATCGACGAGCAGGGCCGCAAGATGAGCAAGCATCTGGGCAACGTCCTGGAGCCCATCCCGCTCATGGACGCGCACGGCGCTGACGCACTGCGCTGGTTCTTCGCCGCCTCGGGCTCGCCGTGGGCCACCCGCCGGGTCGGGCACGCGGTGCTCGAGGAGATCGTCCGCAAGGTCCTGCTCACGTACTGGAACACCCTGTCCTTCCTGGTGCTGTACGCGAACGCGGCGGCGGCGCGGGGCGAGACCTGGACCGCGGGCAGCCTGCCCGGCGCGCCCCCGGCCGCCAGCAGGCCGGTCCTCGACCGGTGGCTGCTCAGCGAGCTGCATGCGCTGGTGCGGGACGTCACCGTCGCGCTGGAGGACTTCGATTCGGCCGCCGCTGGCCGCAGGATCGCCGCGTTCATCGACGACATGTCGAACTGGTACGTCCGCAGGTCCAGGCGCCGGTTCTGGGAAGGACCCGGCACGGCGGACGGCGCGGCAGCGTTTGCCACCCTGCACGAATGCCTGGAGACCCTGAGCAGGCTCATGGCACCGGTGACCCCGTTCCTGACCGAGTACGTCTGGGGGGTGCTGCGGGCGAGCGACTCTCCCGAGTCCGTTCACCTGGCGTCCTGGCCGACGGCGGATCCCG
>JASIJN010000341.1 GCA_030050125.1 Streptosporangiaceae bacterium
CACCGGGTGGCCGACTTCGCGTTCGCGATGGCACGGTGCCGGGACCGGCTGCGGCGCGCCCGCGAGGCGGTCGCCGTCGGCAAGCTGTCCGGCCCGGTGGGCACCTACTCCAACATCGACCCGGCCGTCGAGTCACAGGTCATGGCCGAGCTGGGCCTGCGGCCCGCGGACGTGGCGAGTCAGGTCGTGTTCCGAGACGGGATCGGGGAATGGGTGAGCGTTCTGGCCCTGATCGCGTCGGTGTGTGAGGCGGTGGCGCTGGAGATACGGCTCGGGCAGCAGACCGAGATCTCCGAGCTGGCCGAGCCGTTCGGGTCGGGCCAGAAGGGCTCATCGGCCATGCCGCACAAGAAAAACCCGGTCCGGGCGGAGCGGATCTGCGGGCTGGCGCGGGAGGTCCGGGCGCAGGTGGTGCCGGTGATGGAGGGGATCGCGCTCTGGCACGAGCGTGACATCTCGCACTCATCCAGCGAGCGGATCGCGCTGCCCGACGCCGCGGCCGTGACCGACTTCCTCCTGGCGGAGACCACCGCGCTGGTCAGAGGGCTGGTGGTCGACGCCGCGCGGATGCGGGCCAACCTCGACCTGACCGGCGGCCTGATCTACAGCTCCGCGGTGCTGCTCGAACTCGTCGCGGCCGGGATGTCGCGCGAGGACGCCTACGCGCTGGTCCAGGCGGCGGCGATGGACACCTACGGCAGCGGGATCCCGCTGCGCGAGACGCTCAGGAAGCACGCCGCCGAACGAGGCCAGCCGCTCGACGAGGCCAGGCTCGATGAGGCCTGCCGGCCGGAACGCTACGTCGAGCGGCTCGGGCCGGTGTTCGACCGGCTGGAGCGGCTGGAGTAAGCGGCTCCTGCCCACCGGCCGGCGCCCCGCCCGCCCACCTGACGCCTCCCCGCCCGGCGAGCTGGCGATGAATGTGGCGCCGGTGCAGTTGGGTGTGACCGAGATTCGCATTCATCCGCGGGGGGCACTGCGAGCGGGCCGCGAGCACCCCGGCCGCCCTAGCCGGCAAGGGCTTACTGGCCCGCCGAGCCGACTCGGCGGCCCGTCTGGCCGACGGTCATGACGCGGTCCCCGCCGCGGCAGCGGCCGGGGCTCCGCCGGGAATGGCTGCCGACGCCGGAAACACTTGAATCCCTCCAAAACCGGCCGGAACGCCTCGGCGATAACCGGTTAGAACCCCCCGCTTATGGCTCAGAGTGATTGCCTGGATACTGTACGTAACATCGTGGTCACGGTCTGGGGGGCGAGGGAGCGGTGGAATACTGGACGACACATGAATCAGGCTGCCTGCTATCGGGCGGCCTGCCGTCTGGTTGGCCTCGGGCCACGACGTTGCAGTCGGCGGGCCAGGATAGTGATGCCGCTCTCTCGACGGACAGGAGCACCGGCACTATGACCACCCGCCCTGAGACCCGCTACCGCGTGTGCGGCGGCCGCCCGCTGCAGGGCACAGTCTTCGTGCAGGGTGCCAAGAACGCGGCGCTGAAGATGATCGCGGCGTCGCTGCTGGCCGAAAAGGGGCGGACGGTACTCAGGAACGTCCCGGTGATCGAGGACGTCCGCCGGGCGGTCGAGCTGGCCCAGGCCGTGGGCGCGGTGGTGAAGTTCCACGAGGCGGAGCGGACCCTGGTGGTCGACGCGTCCGAGCTGACCAGCTCGGTGCTGCCTGCCGACATCGCCCGGCGGTTCCGGGCCTCGGTGGTGTTCGTGCCCGCGCTGCTGCACCGGCTCGGCGAAGCGACCATCGAGGGCATCGGCGGCTGCAACCTCGGCAGCCGCAATCTGGACTTCCATTACCGGGGTTTTGCCCGGCTCGGCGCCCAGGTGGACGAGGGCGCGACGACGATTCACATCAAGGCCGACCGGCTCAAGGGCGCGCATCTGTACCTGGACACGCCGTCGCACACCGGCACCGAGAACCTGATCATGGCGGCCGCGCTGGCCCCGGGCACCACGGTGATCGACAACACGGCCCAGGAGCCCGAGGTCCAGGACGTGATCTCGTTCCTGACCAAGATGGGCGCCGACATCAGCGGCGGAGGCAGCGGGTTCGTCACGGTCAACGGGGTCAAGGAACTGACCGCGGTGGAGCACACGGTCATGGCCGACCGGATCGACGCCGCGGTCTTCGCCATGGCGGCCGCCATCACCGGCGGCGAGCTGAGCCTGGTCGGCGCCTCTCTTGATCATTTCGGCGTCGCTCGCTGGAAGCTGGAGCAGATGGGCGTCGAATTCTCCACCCATGGCGCGATCCTGCAGGTCCGGCGGGAGCGGGCGTTGCGCCCGATCAACGTAATCACCTGCCCGTTCCCCGGGTTCGCGACCGACCTGCAGTCGCCGATCATGGCGCTCAGCACGCTGGCCGACGGAACCAGCTACATCCGGGAGACGATCTTCGATGGCCGGTACACGCTGGCCAGCGAGCTCAATAAGCTCGGCGCGAAGGTCGAGATAGCAGGAAACGCCGCCCTGGTGCACGGGCCCAACATGCTGAAGGGGACCGAGGTCGTCGCGCACGATCTGCGCTCCGGAATCGCGCTAATTCTGGCCGGTCTTGCCGGCGAAGGCGAGACCGTCGTAGCGCCCGGATATCCCATCGACCGCGGCCACGCATCGGTGGCGGCCCGGCTGACCACGCTGGGCGCGGACATCGTCGAAGAGGTCGTCGCCGACGAACGTTAAAGCCCAGGTCATGGGCTGGTCGTGAACGCCATTCCGCGGTGTTACGGTATGGACGCGTGCCATCTGTCCCGGCGCGCGGATAATTGACTCTTCCAGTGATCCTCTCTGTGAGTTACGACATGTAGGAGAGGCATTCTCACGTCACGGGAAGCCGACCGGAGATGGGACGTAACGTGGCCTTAGCTGTGAGGCAAAACGGGGGCATCTGGCCGGTCGCGGCCACGACACTGGCGGCGATGAGATGCGGCTCATCGTGAACGGGTCAAGCCGGGCCCAAGGCGAGCTCAGGATCGGCGTGGTGGGCCCGCATGACTTGGTGGAACGGATAATGCTGTCCGGCGCGCAGGGCGGGGGGAGGGGCGGCACCGGCGCGCCGTCCTCCATCGAGGCCGGGCCGCCACGGCGGCTGGTGGCGGCCGCCTACCGGGACGAGCAGGAGGCGGTCGATCAGGTCGCCAGGCTGGGCACGGCGATCGACGTGTGCCTGTTCGCCAGCCGTATCCCGTACGAGCAAGCGCGGGCGGCCGGGGTGCTCACCTGTCCGGCCACGTACGTCCCGCTCGGCGGGAGCGCCCTGTACGCCGCGCTGATGCGGGCCGAACGCAACGGCGGCCGCGACCCGGCCCGGTGCAGCGTGGACGTGCTGAGCCGTGCCGAGGTCGAGGAGGCCCTCGACGAGATCGGCGTGCCGTCGTCGGGCGTTCATGTCCGCGAGGATTCCGGCAGCGTGGCCGCGGTGACGTCGTTCCACGAGCGGCTCTGGCGCCGGGGCGCGACCACGGCGGCGTTCACCTGCCTGCAGTCGGTCGTCTCGCGGTTGTCCGCCGCCGACGTCCCGGTCTTCGCGATCCGGCCGACCGGCAGCGACATCCGCGGGGCACTGCGCACGGCCGCGCTGATCGGCGGGAACCGCAGGCTGGAGGACGCGCAGCTGGCCTTGGCGCTGGTCGAGGTGCCGGCCCTGCGCGACAGCGGCCGCCGGGGGTCCCTGCGGCAGTCGCGCGACGAGCTGCGGCTCACGGTGCACCGGTTCCTGATCCAGGAGGCGCAGCGGATCCACGGCGCGGTCAGCCCGACCAGCGACCACGGATTCATGATCGTCGCGACCCGGGGTTCGCTGGCCAGGGCCACCGACGGCTTCCGGGTCCCGCCGTTCGCCGACCGGGCCCGCGGCGACCTCGGCGTGACCATCGACGTGGGCATCGGCGTGGGCCGCACCGCCGTGGAGGCCGAGGCGCACGCCCGCGCCTCCCTGGGCCGGGCCCAGGCCGGGGGGATCCGCGGCTTCACGGCCGGCCGGGAGGGGCAGTTCCCGGTCCCGCCGCCGCGGATGCCCGAGGGCGGCCTGCGGCGTAGCCGCAGCCTGGAGACCCTGTCCCGGCTGGCCGAGAAGCTGGCCGCGACCGACGCCACCATGGTCGTGGACGCCGAGACCGCCGGGCAGCTGCTGGCGGTCACCCCGCGCACCGCCC
>JASIJN010000342.1 GCA_030050125.1 Streptosporangiaceae bacterium
GTGCCGGCTCGCCCACCGCAGGGTCGCGGCCACCTCGTCCGCGGCGCGAGCCGACACCAGGCACCGGGCCTGGCCGGGCGGGGCCACCGCCGCGGCCTCGTCCCTGGCATAGGCGTCGATGACATCCGGATCGGTGATCACCCGGCCGTCGGGCAGCGCCGCGGTCAGCTCGTCTAGGTCGTCGGCCACAGCGCCACCCTAGCCAGCTTGGCCCGGGCGCGTTCGGCCGCCCGGCGCGGCCAGCCACGAGACGCCGCCGAGGGCCGCGGCGGGCCCTTCGGCTAACGTGCTGGGTGTGGTGAGCCGCGCGGAGCGTTCGATGTCGTTCGGGGCAATCGCCGACGACTACGACCGGCTCCGCCCGGCGCCGCCCGAGGCCGCCATCGACTGGCTGGTGCCCGAGGGCTGCAGGGTTGCCGTCGATCTGGCGGCGGGCACCGGCCTGCTCTCCCGGGCCCTGGCGCGCAAGGTCCCGCAGGTGATCGCCGTCGAGCCGGACCAGCGGATGTCGGCGGTGCTGCGGTCCCGCTCGTCGGACGCCGCGCCGGGCCGGATCCGGGTGGCCAGGGGCAAGGGCGAGGCGATCCCGCTGCCCGACGCCAGCGCCGACGGCGTGTTCATCTCGTCGGCCTGGCACTGGATGGACCCGCAGCGTGCCGCCCCCGAGATCGCCCGGGTGCTCCGCGACGGCGGCCGCTTCGGACTGATCTGGACCGGCCGCGACCGTGAGACGGAGTGGGTCCGCGAACTGGACACTCTCGTCCGCGACCCCGCAGGCCCCGGCGACCCCGGGCGCGACGGCCAGGGGGGCGGGCGCCGCCGCGAGATCGTGGTGCCCGATGAGCTGTTCCGCAACGCCGAAACCGCCTCGTTCACCTACACGCGCGCGATGACGATCGACGACGTCATCGGCATGCTGGCCACCTACAGCCGGGTCATCGTCGCGAGCCCGCAGGACCGGGCGCGGGGGCTGGCCCTGGCCCGGGAGGCGCTGGAGCGGCGGTTCCCCGACGGCGGCGAGATCGGCGTGCCGGTGCGGTCGTGGTGCTGGCGCGCCGACCGGGCGGCGCGTGCCGTTACCCCGTAACCTTGGCGGCGCCTGCAGGCCCGCCCCCCGCTCGCGGGCCTGCAGGCGCCTGCTCATCACGCTGCCCGGCACACCGCGCCGGGCATGCGGACATCGTGGCCCTTGTCCCCCGGTCGCGGAACCCCCCGAAATTTCACATGCTGAATGCCAGTCAAGGCGGGCGAAGCGGTTCCCAGGCGCCGTCCGGCGCGGCATCCTTGACAGAGTGAAGAGCCGGGGCGAGGAGCCCGTCGACCTGATCCGCAGCGTATCGCGCGCCCTGCGGATCATCGAGGAGGTGTCGGGCTCGTCGAGCCCGCTGCCGGTGAAGGTCATCGCCCGCCGGTGCCAGATCAACCTCTCCACCGCCTATCACCTGGTCCGCACGCTCTGTTACGAGGGCTACCTGGTCCGTCTGCCGGACGGCGGCTACGCCGCCGGATCCGAGGTGGCCGGGCGCTTCCACGACCTGATGAACTCGCTGCACCGCCCGGCCGAGGCCAGGACCGTGCTCAGGAACCTGGCCGACGTGACCGCGCACAGCGCCTACCTGGCCAGCATCTCGGGGGGGCGGCTGGTGGTCGTGGACGTGGTCGAAGGAGCCCGCTCGCCGTGGCTGGAGGACCTGCAGCCCGGCCTGGAGACCGCCGCGCACGCGACCGCGGTCGGCAAGGCGCTGCTGACCACCCTGCCCGGCCGGGCCCGCCACAAGCTGCTGACCGAGCACGGGATGCGGCCGTTCACCCCGAACACGGTGACCGAGCCCGGCCAGATCGAGTCCGAGCTCGGTCATCTGCGGCCGGGCGACCTGGTCATGGAGCACGGACAGTTCCGCGACGAGGTGTGCTGCGCGAGCGTGGCCATCCGGAGCCATGACGGCTGGTGGGCGCTCGGCACCACGGTCCGCGGGCTCAGCCTGCCGGGCCCGCTGCTGGCCGAACTGCGGGTCGCCGCCGCCGCGCTCAACTACGCCCCGGCCGACAACTGACCAAGTTCCCGCAAGTCCCCCGCAAGTCCCCGCAAGTCCCCCGCTGACGTTAACGACGTCCTGCGCTGGCAACTCCGCCCCCGGCCGGCAGCCACGACCCTCCTGACTCAGCACCGTCCTGCCGGTAACCACGCAACAACTGACACGAAGGTATCTTCTGTCACAATGCACCCTCCTGACAGCCGAGCCCCAGCTGTAGATCGGCCGCAGGCCGCGATGTCGGTCTTGACGTGCGCCAGCGCAGTTGGCAACCTTTCCGATAACGATACCGGAAGCGTTATAGGAAGCGGTTGCACAGCGGCGGCCAGGCCGACCTAGGACGTCGGACAAGGAGGGCAGTGACATGACACAGGCGGTGACGGCCCCGGAGAGTGACAGGCCGTTCAAGATCGAACAACGCGGCATCGGCGTCGTTCCCGATACCGAACGGCACGGGAATCCGCGGGAGCTGTTCTGGATCTGGGCCGCGTCCCTGATGGGCATCGTGGACCTGGTGATCGGCGCGGTGGTGATCAGTCTCGGGCTCAGCCTGTGGGCGGCCGTGGCCGCCGTCATCATCGGCAACCTCTCCTACGTCCTGGTCGGGCTGGTGGCCACGAACGGCCCGGCCGCGGGGACCTCGACGATCGTCATCAGCCGCTCGGCGTTCGGCGTCCGCGGCAACGTGGTGCCGACCTTCTTCAGCTGGTTCACCATCCTGTGCTGGGAGGGCGTCAACGCGGTCGTCGGCACGCTGGCACTGATCGGCATCTTCTCGACCTATGGCCTGAACGGAAACGTCTACAAGGCACTGTCGCTGATCATCTTCATCGCCCTCATGGTGGCGTGGGCGATCTTCGGGCACGCCACGATCACGTCCATCAACCGGATCATGACCTACGTGATCGGCGTCGCCATGTGCATCGTGCTCGGCTACGGCTTCCAGCACGTGGACTGGAGCTACGGATGGGGCCACCTGGCCGGGGCCAACAAGGCGACCACGTTCGTGCTCGCGGTCATGATCGTCGCGGCGGCCAACGGCCTGGCGTTCACCAACATGCCCGCCGACTACTCGCGGTACCTGCCGCGCGACGCCAGCCGGTTCAAGATCGCCCTCTACACCGCGCTCGGCGCCTTCCTCCCCGCGACGATCCTCAACGCCGCCGGAGCGATCATCGGCACCAAGCTGAACGCCTTCGATCCGGTGGGCTCGCTGGCCGCGGTCATGCCGCACTGGTTCCACTTCCTCTTCCTGCTCGTGGCGATCATGTCCATGATCTGGGCGAACATCGTCAACACCTACAGCTCGGGACTGAACCTGCAGGCGATGGGCGTCAAGATCGCGCGCTACAAGACCGTGCTGATCGACGCGGTGGTCGCGGCCGGATTCGTCTGCTACGCGCTGTGGATCAGCAACTTCGTCGACAGCCTGGAGAACTTCCTCGCGCTGATGATCTGGTGGATCGGGCCGTGGACCGCCATCTACCTGGTGGACGCGTACCTCCGCCGGTTCCGGTACCGCAGCGATGACCTGCTGCGCACCGGCGGCGGGCTCTACTGGTTCCGCGACGGCGTCAACTGGGGCGCGCTGGCCGCGCTGGTGCTCGGCGCCGGGGCCGCGGTGCTGTTCACCAACGCCACGCTGTTCGCCAGCCCGCTGACCACCGGTCCCCTCGGCGGCATGGACTGGTCCATCCCCGCGGGGATGATCGTCGGCGGGCTTGTCTACTACCTGGTGGCCAGGCGCTCGATCGCCCGCGAGAACGCGCCGGCTCCCACCGCCGTGCCGGCCGCCGGCGCCGCCGAAGGAGTCGCGTGAGCCTGCCGGGACGATTGATCCTGCGGGCCGGATGGGTCGTACCTGTCGATCCTGGCTTCGCCGTCATCCGCGACGGGGAGGTGGTGATCGAGAACGGCGTCGTGGTGTCGGCGGGGCCGCGCGGCCAGGGGCAGGACGGCCGCGCGGACGGCACCGCGGTGCTCGAGTTCCCCGGGCACGCGCTGCTGCCGGGACTGGTCAACGTGCATACGCACGTGGCCGGATGCCTGTTCCGCGGGCTGACCGAGGACCGAGCGGACGGCTTCTACGGGCTGGCCCTGCCGATGGAGCGGTTTCTGGACGCGGAGGCCACCTACCTGCTGAGCCGGCTGGGCATCGCCGAGGTGCTGCTGGCCGGGTGCACGGTCATCCACGAGATCTACCACCACGCGGCGGCGACCGCCCAGGCCGCCGCGGAACTGGGCGTACGGGCCCAGCTGGCCATGAAGGTGTTCGACACCGACCTGGCCAGCATCGGCACCGGCGAACGGCGGCCGATCCCGGCCGAGGGCGAGCGCAGGCTGCGGCAGAACGTCGAGCTCTACGACGCCTGGAACGGCGCCGCGGACGGCCGGCTGCGGGTCCGCTTCGGCGCCCACGCGGCCGACACCTGTTCACCGCGGCTGCTGGCGATGATCCGGGCGGAGGCCGCGGCCAGGGGCGCGGGCCGGCACATCCACGTGGCCCAGAGCCCGGAGGAACGGGACTTCATGGCCGCCGAGCGCGGCACCGGCTCGATCGAGTTCCTCGCCGACCAGGATTTCCTCGGGCCGGACGTGGTGGTGGCGCACGTGACCTACGCCACCGGGCCGGGCATCGACCTGCTCGCGCAGACCGACACGCCGGTCGCGCACTGCCCGGCCATCGTGGCCAAGCGCGGCCGGTTCGCGCCGGTGCGCGCGCTCTACGAGGCTGGCGTCCGGGTGGGCTGGGGCACGGACTGGGTGACGATGGACCCGTGGGACATGATGCGCTTCGGCATCAGCGTCGCCCGCCTGGCCGACCGGCGGATCGACCTGCTCAGCGCGAGGGAGGCGCTGTGGCGCCTGACCATGGGCAGCGCGGGCGTCCTCGGCATCGACGGCCAGGTCGGCTCGCTGGAACCGGGCAAGCAAGCCGACCTCATCCTGGTCGACCTGCGCCAGCCGCATCTGGCGCCGGTGTCCGACCCGGTCGCCACGCTGGTCTATAACGCTTCCGGCCGCGACGTCACGCATGTCATGATCGGCGGGAAGTTCGTGGTTGCCGACCGGCGGCTGCAGACCGCCGGCACCGACGAGGTGGTGCGCGCGGCGCAGGCGGCGGCCGAACGGATCTGGCACGCCGCCGGGCTGCCGCCTCGCGGCCACGGCATCGACGCGCGCTGGCCGCTGCGGGCCGGCGCGCGGGGACAAGGAGCACCGCATGCCTGACCGGCAGGACACCCAACTCGCGATCGTGACCGGCGCCGCGGCCGGCATCGGACGGGCCGCGGCCCTCCGGCTCGCGGCCGACGGCTACCAGGTGGCGTGCCTGGACATCGACGAGGACGGGGCGGGTCAGGTCGCCGAGGAGATCCGGCACGGCGGCGGCACCGCCGTCGCGGCCGACGTCGACGTGAGTTCGCCGGACAGCGTCGGACCCGTTTTCGACCGGCTGCACGCCGAGCACGGGCCGCCGGCCGCGCTGGTCAGCTCGGCCGGCATCCTGCATAACAGCCCGGCGCTCGAGCTTGCCGCCGACGACTGGAAGAGGATCATCGACGTCAACCTGACCGGCACGTTCCTGTGCGACCAGGCGGCGGCCAGGCTGATGGCGGCCGGCGGGCGCGGCGGCCGGATCGTCAACATCGCGTCGGTGCACTCGATCGCGCCCGGCCGCGGGCTCAGCCATTACGACGCGAGCAAGGGCGGCATCTGGATGCTCACTCGCAACCTGGCCCTCGAACTCGCCCCGCACCAGATCACCGTCAACGCGATCGGCCCCGGGCTGGTGGTCAACACCCGGCTGGGCGGCGGGCCGTCGACCGAGTACCTGGACTCGGTGGTGCCAACGATCCCGCTGGGCCGGGCGGGCCAGCCGGACGACATCGCGGGCGCGGTGGCCTTCCTCTGCTCGGCCGACGCCTCGTACGTCACCGGCGCGATGCTGTTCGTCGACGGCGGCATGCTGCTGACAACGCACACCTGAGATGAGCTGGCAGCTGAGCATTCTCGAGGTCGGGGTGATCCCCGATGTCCCGCTCACGGCGTACCTGCCCGACGCCCCCGCCGACGCGCTGATCTCGCCGCCGTGCTTCTGCTATCTGGCTACCGACGGCAGCAGGGTCGTGCTGGTCGACAGCGGGCCGGATCACGTTCGCGCCGACGCGGCCGGATTGCGCATCGACGGCGACAGCCCGGCGCTGCTCACGGCCGGGCTGCGGGCGGCCGGAATCACCGCCGCGGACGTCGATCTCATCGTGCACACCCACCTGCACTACGACCACATGCAGAACGACCTGTTGTTCCCGGACGCTCCGGTGGCCGTGCAGCGGACCGAGCTGGCCTGGGCCACCTCACCGGACAGCGGGCCGTTCTACGTCGACGTGGGCGAGCTGACCGGCGCGCTCGGCGACCGGCTCTGGCTGCTCGACGGCGAGACCGAGATCCTGCCCGGGCTCACCGCGCTGCCGAACGGGGGCCACACCCCCGGTCACCAGTCGGTGCTGGTGCGGACCGGGTCCGGCGACGCGTGCGTGTGCGGCGACATCGTGTCGCTCGAGGAGAACCTGACCGTCATCGGCGCGGTCTGCCCGGACAAGGAAGGCACCGGGAGGTTCCTGGCCCGGGCGCGCGAGGCCGGCTGGCAGATGCTGCCCAGCCACGACGCCCGGCTGCGCCAGCATCGCTGGTACCTGCCCGCGGGCACGGCGTGACCACGAAGCGGCCACCGCGGAACGGAGAGCAAGCGTGACCGACCCCCGGCCGGACGACCCGGCGATCGCCGCCGACCTGCTGATCACCGGGGCCGACCTGGTGACCATGGACGCCGCCCGCCCGCTGGTGCGCGACGGCGCGATCGCGGTCCGGGCCGGGCAGATCAGCTGGATCGGTCCGGCCGGCCAGGCCAGGCAGCGGGTCAAGGCGGAGCGGACGCTCGACGCGTCCGGCCGGATCGCCCTGCCCGGCCTCGTCGACGCCCACTTCCACACCGGCCAGCAGCTGCTCCGCGGGAAGATCATCGAGCTGGCCAGGCGCCGGCAGCTGCGCCTGCCGATCTGGCGCAACTACCTGATCCCGTTCGAGTCCGTGCTGACCGAGGAGGACGTCTACCTGTCCGGTCAGCTCGCCTACGCGAACGCGCTGCGGGTGGGCACCACCTGCTTCGCCGAGGCCGGCGGGCCGCACCCGGACCAGATGGCGCGGGCGGCGCTGGACACCGGGATCCGCGGCCTGGTGGCGCTGTCCACCATGGACACGGGGGACGGGCTGCCGCCGTCCATGCGGCTGTCCACCCGGGACGCGATCGAGCGGAACATCGCCCTGGTCAAGGCGTGGGGCACGACCGCGACCGAGGGCCGGGTCGGCGCCTGGCTGGCGCTGCGCCAGCTGCTGGTCTGCAGCCGCGACCTCTGGGAGTCCTTCCGCGACGCGGCCGACGAGCTCGGCGCCCGCATCCACATCCACCTGGCCGAGGGCACCTACGAGGTCGAGTACGCCGCCGAGCAGTGGGGCATGCGGCCCGCCGAGTACCTGGGAGCGCTCGGCTTTCTCGGGCCGCGGGTGCATGCGGCGCACTCCATCCTGCTCTCGGCGGCCGAGATCGAGCTGTACGCGGAGCAGCAGGTCAGCGCCGCGCACTGCCCGCTCGGCAACTTCATCATCGGCGCGCCCAAGGTGCCGGAGATGCGGCGTCGCGGCGTCCGCATCGGCCTGGGCACCGACGGTGCCGCGAGCGGGAGCATCGACCTGTTCGAGGCGATCCGGATCTCCTGGGTCGCCCTGCAGAGCCACTACGGCACGCCCTGGCACGTGCGCGACGTCATGCCGCTGGAGGACCTGCTCCGGATGGCCACCCTCGGCGGCGCCGAGGCGCTCGGCATGGAACGCCACGTCGGCAGCCTCGAACCCGGAAAGAAGGCGGATATCGTGCTGGTCAGCCCGCGGCACCTGGACATGCAGCCGGTCTACGACCCGGTGTTCACCGCGGCCCGCGGCGTCACCGGCCGGGACGTGGAGTCGGTCATCGTCGACGGCGAGCTCGTCGTCGACCGCGGCGTCCTGACGACTCTCGACGAGCCCGAGCTCCGGGCCCGGCTGGCCGAGCGGTGGCCGGTGATCATGGAAAAGTTCGAGTCGGCGACGGGATCCCGGTGAGCGCGCCCGACGTGACCGCGCCCGAGCCCGCCCGGCTCGCCTCGGATCACCTGATCGGCCCGGACCTGCGCGCGCCGGCGCCGGTGTTCGTCCGCGGCGAGGGCGTGGAACTGATCGACGATCAGGGACGGCGGTACCTGGACGCGGCGTCGGGGGTCGGCGTGACCTGCCTCGGCTACGGCGTCGGCGAGGTGGTCGAGGCCATGCGGGCCCAGGCCGAGCAGCTGCCGTACCTGCACGCGCTGCGGTTCGAGGCGCCGCCGGCGCAGCGCCTCGCCGACCTGGTGGCCGACGTCCTGCCCGGCGACCTCGACCAGGTGTTCTTCGCCTCCGGCGGATCGGAGGCCAACGAGAGCGTCATCAAGTTCGTCCGCCAGTACTGGCTGGAGCGAGGTCAGCCGGAGCGCTGGCGGGTGATCGGCCGGCGTCCCAGCTTCCACGGGAACACGCTGGCCACCCTGTCGGTCGGATGGCATGCCGGGCGGCGCCAGCGGCATGCCCCGCTGCTGCTGGCGATGCCGCACATCGACGCGCCGAACGGTTACCGGGGCTGCGGCCACTGCCGCCGGGGGGACGGGGAGGACCAGGATGCGGGCCGCTGCACGCTGGCGTGCGCCGCCGACCTGGAGACCGTGATCCGGGAGGCCGGGCCGCAGACCGTCGCCGCGTTCATCGCCGAGCCGGTGGTGGCGGCCGCGGGGGGCGCGCTGCTCCCTCCGCCCGGCTACTTCGAGGCGATCAGGGAGATCTGCGACCGCTACGAGGTGCTGTTCGTCGCCGACGAGGTGTTCACCGGGTTCGGGCGCCTTGGCACCTGGTCCGGCATGGAGCGATTCGGCGTGCAGCCCGACATCGTGGTGTTCGCCAAGGGCATCACGGCCGGATACGCGCCGCTCGGCGGGTTCGCGGTGCGCGGCGCGCTGATCGAGCCGTTCCGCCAGGGCTCGGGCCGGTTCGAGCACAACTTCACCTACTCCGCGCACCCGGTCGCCGCCGCCGTCGGCATCGCGGTCATCGGCATCCTGCGGCGCGACCGCCTCGTGGAGCGCGTGGCGGCGGCGGAGCCACTGTTCTTCCGGCTGCTCCGCGACCACCTGAGCGACCTGCCGTTGGTGGGGGACGTCCGCGGCATGGGCCTGCTGGCCGGGGTGGAGCTCGTCGCCGACCGGCACACCAAGCGCCCGTTCGCCGCCTCGGCCGCGATGGCGGCGCGGGCCACCCGGCTGGCGCTGGCCGAGGGCGTGATCGTGTACCCGTGCAGCGGCGGCGTGGACGGCGAGACGGGCGATTACCTGCTGCTCGCCCCGCCGTTCGTGACCTCGGACGACGACCTGGAGCAGATGGTCGAGCGCACCGGCCGCGCGCTGCGACGGCTCGGGCGCGAGCTGGCCTGACCGCCGGACACAGGACAGAGGACGCAGGAGGGTGCGATGCGGCACGTAACGGGAGCGACCGCGCCGGTGCACGACTGGCGCGGCATGGCGATCAGGGAACTGACCCCGCCGGGAGCCGGCCTGCCGGGCTCGCTGGTCGAGGTGGACGTGCCGACCGGGATCGTGCACCCGACGGCCAGGTCGACGAAGTGCGGCACCTTGTGGTACAGCTACCGCAACGATTCCGCCGGGTCCGCCCGCCTGCTGAGCTTCAACGTCCCCGCCTACGATCCGGCCGCCACCCAGGTCCGGGAACCAGGCGCCGCGCAGGCCGGCCATGACTGACCCGGCG
>JASIJN010000343.1 GCA_030050125.1 Streptosporangiaceae bacterium
GAGCTCAGCGAACGTGGCCGCCGTGGGCGGCGACGCCGCAGCGGCGGCGTCCAGGGCCAGGTCAAGGCCGGAATACGGTTCTGCCCGCCGCGGCCGTCGGACCTGCGGGCGCCTGGCTGCGGCCGGACCACGGTGCCTGGTGGTACGCTCACCGCCCCGGCCGTAGCAATCCGAAGACGCGCGCGGAGGCCTGGAACTGCGGGGCATGCGGAAACTCCATCGATAGCTCAGGGATCGCATGCCCAGCAGACGTCAACGACAACGGCGGCCGGCTCATTGAGCCGGACTGCTCACACTGCGACCGGCGGGCCGCTCGCCCGCGGAGCGGCGGCGAAGACCGCCGCCTATCGTGCAAGGATATCAGCAGGCGCCCTATTCCCGTGCCTTCCGGCCTCAACCCCAGGCGGCTGTGGCTGAACCGCCAGGTTACGGTAACTGGCTGGGCGCCATTCCAGGTGACTGCCGGCTCTGTCCGCTGGACTCCGGTGATGCCGCTCATCGCGATAGCCGCGGTGATGATCACGTCGGCGAGCTCGGCAAGCAGGTTGTCGCGGGAGGTGCAGGTAGCCGCAGCCCGAACCGACGCGGGCGGCCCGACAGCGCGAACGTACCGGGGCACGTCGAGCCCTGTGAAAGCCAAGTAGGGATCCATTATCGGTCGGCATCAGGCTACGCAGAACCAAACTGAGCGTTCCAGATTCGCGGGCGAGCAGCTAAATAGCATCCATCAGCCACGCCGAGCGCTAAAATCTTCAATGGCGGGGGTTACGGCCTGGTGACGGCTGACGCGTCGTCTCTGCCGTCGGAGCGTCCGGCTGGCCCGCTCCGCTGCGGTCAGCCCACCACCATCGGGATACCTCATGCTTCCCGCATACCGCGAGGATCGCACTCAGATCGCGCCGATCTGCTCACCGCGGTCGGTGATCGCCAAGTAGTCCTGACGGGTCCAGATCGGCGGCAGTACGCGCGGCCGTCGGCAGCTTGCCAGCCCGCGATCTGCCCGCGTCTTTGCCTCAAACGCTGGCTAGCTCCCGCCCGCGCGCTGTAGCCGCCCGGGGTCGAGGTCGGCGACGAAGACGCGCTGGAGCATGTGCCAGTCTTGTGGATGAGCCCTGATTCCGGCCTCGAACAGGCGCGCGACCTGCTGCATCATCGCCGCCGCTTTCTGCTGCCCGTCGCCGTCATCAGGCACCGGGATCTCTTCATGAATATGCGCGCCCCAGTCATCGCCGTCGAACCACAAGATCACGGGCACCAGCGCCGCGCCGGTCTGCACGGCGAGCGCAGCCGCGCCGCCCATCATGCGGGCCTTCTCGCCGAAGAACTCCACCTCCATGCCCCGGCCGGTGATATCGCGGTCACATACCAAGCCGACGGTCTTGCCTGCCCGCAGCCGCTGCGCCAGGATGCCAAACGCGCTGTTCATCCCTCCGCTGGCCGGCAGCACCTCCAGGCCGAGACTCTCGCGGAACGCGACGAACCGGTCGTAGACCGACTCCGGCTTCACCCGCTCCGCCACGACGGTAGCCGAGGCGGCTCCCTTGGCGATCAGCCACGCGCCGGCCAGGTCGTAGTTGCCCATGTGCGGCAGGGCGAGGATCACCCCGCGCCCGGCTGCGGGGTAGTCGAATATGGTGCGGACATGCCCGGTGACGTGCATCCCCCCGAGCAGCCGGCCCGCCGGCGTCACCGGCAGCCGGAATGCCTCGAGCCAGTAGCGCGCGTATGAGCGCATCACCTGCCTGGACAGCCCGCGCAGCTGGCCGCCTGGCGCCCCGATCCCGATCACCCGGCGCAGGTTGCCCTCGAGCATCTGCACCCCGGGGCCCTGCCGCCGCCACGCCAGGTCGGCGAAGAACCGGAAAGCACCCTGCGCCCACGATTCGGGCACGCGGCAGACAACCGACCAGCCCAGGGCGTATCCAGCATCGGTCAGCTTGTCCTTCAGCCCTGGCATCGATACCTTCCCAGATCAGCGGGCTGCCGCTCTGGCGCGGGCACGATCTGCCACGGCGCACGCGACCGCTTGTTGTCCCAAAAACAACAGTCAGCGGCGATCCGCAGTAGCGTGTACGGCCAAACTGCCATCGCAGCCACTGTCTCATCCCTTGCCATACTGCACAAAAATCCCTGGGCGCGGCGGAGCTGCTGACGAGCTACCTACCGGGGGACGGCGGGCCGGCCGGGTTCTGCCGGCAGCTCGGGTTCGTGCCGACGGGCGAACTGGACGACCACGGCGAGGTTCATCATGCGCCTCGTCGTGGCCTGAACCCACCGCGACATTTTGGAGTGCCGATGATCAAGCGACCGGCCCATCCTGATGACGAACCCAGCGACAGAACACCCGCTCGCGTGCACATAAAGTTGCCATACACCCGAATGGCCGAGCGCGCCTCCCTGGCGGCCCGGCGAGCGTTATCAATGGCCATCCCGGTAACTCAGCGTGATCCAGTCGATCGGCGCCGCTGCCTCGCGCCCCCCGAACTCGCCGCCGCGATCCATACCTTTGACCGGATCGCTGTCAGCCACATCGCCCAAGCACGCGCGTGCCCACCGCCGCCTGACCTCACTGACGCCCTGCCCAACGGCAACCGCGGACCAAACTCAGGACTAACGTCAAATTCGTGGCACCGGAGGTGCCCTGGGACCCGCGCTTGGCAAGACCCGGTCGGGCACCCAGCCCGCCGCTCTCAATTCGGTGCCTGGGCCGGCCGTGTGGCTCTTTGGCCTGCGCGGACCGGATGCGGCCGGACGGCCCGCTGGCCTGGGCAGGGAGGGCGCATGATAGTAGCTATGAAGGCACCCCGCTCAGCGGACCGGCGCTACCTGCCCGGCAGCCCATTCAAGGCCCCGGTTCCTGTGCGCCCGGCCGAGACGTTCGCCGTCGGCGATCAGGTGACGCACGACGCTTACGGGCTCGGCGTCATCCTCGGCGTGGAAGACCACGCCGTGCTCGCGGACTTCCGCCCGCAGCAGCGGCGGATCCTGCTGCCGTGCGCCCAGCTCACCAAGCTGTAACATCCCTCAGCCGGATACGTGCCCACGGCGACAGGCCATGGTGATGGCGCCGTGCGCTGGCGAGAGCTCTGATGCGCCGTGGCGGCACAGTCGGCGCATCCAGTTCTGCAGGCAGCCGCAGCCGGCACCGAATCGACCCGCCCGCTGATCGGCGCCGCGAGAGCGGAGCGGTTCCGCGGGACCACCGGTCCCGGCAGCTGGCAGCGCTGTGGGCAGCCAGCGTGGCTGAACGGACTTGAGCGGCTGGACCTGCTCGGCCTGCGTGCCCTTGGGCCCGCGGCGGGCGGTGTACTCGACGCGCTGGTTGTCCTGAAGGCTGCGGTAACCTTCGGCCTGGATGGCGGATTGGTGAACAAAGACGTCGTCGGGGGCGATGAAACCGTACCCCCTGCCGGCGCTGAACCATTTCACAGTGCCCTGAGCCATGTGCCTTCTCCCGGTGGGATGATCTTGGGGACGCGCATGCGTGCGACCGGGCTCGTGCGGATCGCCTGCCGGTAAGGCCTGGCTATGGGGTACCGATGGCGCCCGCTGTCAGAATTTCGCGGGCACTGCGACACGTACACGAACTCCGACTCCAACCCCGTCCATTAACGCCCTGCCCGGCCACGTGTGCCGGGCGCCAGTCTGCAGGTGGCCCATGAAGACCACGCCTCGGCGGTAAGGCTGGCCTGCGAGTTGGTCCGGGTCCCGGGCAGGGCAGGTACCGATCGGTATGGCCCGATGCTGGGATGCATCTCTTCGTGGCTCACCGGGCGTGGCATGGTGCCGCGGCGCTGGCCGGCACCTGGCGCGGAACAGTCGCGGTGGTGTGCGAGATGACGGGCGGCCAGTGCGGCCTGCTATGTGCTGGGGAAGCTCGCATGCTTGGATGCAAGAAGCCCGGCGAGTAGCTGGTTGCTGAGCCCGAAGCCGGGTCAGGTGCAGCCGCTCTCTGGGCTGGCCGGTGGGCCAGAACTCCTTGCAGCAGCTGCTGGTGGTGGTATCAACGCTGTTATGGGCTCCAATGACGTCGCCGGCCCCGGCGGGGACAGCGGCGCTGTTGAGATCGACCGGCCGCTGCCTGCCGCTCCGATCGACATGGCGCGCTCAGGCCCGGCCCAAGATGAGCCCTGCGCCGAGCAGGAGGCGGCCGGCAAGGAGCCAGGCACCGGCCAGGGCGGCGGCGCAGCTGCTGCCGGCCGCCCGCCGCAGGCAGCGGGCCAAGAGGGCGAGGACGAGCCGTTGGTTCTCGGCGATGACGACGAGGACCTGCCCCCCGCCCAGGTGGCAGCGGCCGGGGCTACCGCCGACCCGGTCAAGGATTACCTCAAGCAGATCGGCAAGGTCCCGCTGCTCAACGCCGAACAGGAGGTCGAGCTGGCCAAGCGCATAGAGGCGGGCCTGTTCGCCCAGGAGAAGCTGGCCGCAGGCAGCGGGGTGCTGCGCCCCGGCCAGAGCATTGACCTTGAGCGGATCGCCGAAGACGGCAGGAGGGCCAAGAACCACCTGCTCGAGGCCAACCTGCGCCTAGTCGTCTCGCAGGCCAGGCGGTACACCGGCCGCGGCATGCTGTTCCTTGACCTGATCCAGGAAGGCAACCTGGGCCTGATCCGGGCGGTCGAAAAGTTCGACTACACCAAGGGCTACAAGTTCTCCACGTACGCGACCTGGTGGATCCGGCAGGCGATTACCAGGGCCATGGCTGACCAGGCCAGGACGATCCGCATCCCGGTGCACATGGTCGAGGTGATCAACAAGCTAGCCCGCGTCCAGCGGCAGATGCTGCAGGACCTGGGCCGCGAGCCGACGCCGGAAGAACTCGCGGTCGAGCTGGACATGACTCCCGAGAAGGTCGTCGAGGTGCAGAAGTACGGCCGGGAGCCGATCTCGCTGCACACGCCGCTCGGCGAGGACGGGGACAGCGAGTTCGGCGACCTCATCGAGGACTCAGAGGCCATCCAGCCTGGCGAGGCCGTGTCGTTCACGCTGCTG
>JASIJN010000344.1 GCA_030050125.1 Streptosporangiaceae bacterium
GCCGGCGGTGCCGGGCCCGAGGGCAGCCCGCGGGCCCGGCTCGGCCAGATGGTGATCGACTCCGTGCTGCAGGGCAACACCGCCGTCGTGACGTTCCTCGCCATCGTGGCCGCGATCGTGACCGGGGGCCTGCTGATCGCGTTCACCAGCGCCTCCGTGCTGACCGCGTGGGGCCGCTTCTTCTCCGCGCCGGGCAACGCGATCGCCCAGGCGTGGGACGCCGCGTCCAGCGCCTACGTGGCGATGTTCGAGGGCTCGATCGTCAACCCGCACAGCGTGGTCCAGCTGTTCCAGCAGAAGTCGCTCGGCATCGCCTACCACGACGGTGCGATCGCCGCGGTGCTCAACCCGCTGTCGGAGACCTGCGTCAACGCCACCCCGCTGATCCTGGCCGGGCTGGCCGTGGCCATCGCGTTCCGGGCCGGCCTGTTCAACATCGGCGCGCAGAGCCAGTTCATCGGCGGGGCGCTAGTGTGCACCTGGCTCGGCTACGGCGTCAGCCTTCCGTTCTTCGTGCACGTGGCCGTGTGCGTGGTCGGGGCCTTCGTCGGCGGGGCGGCGATCGGCTCGATTCCGGGAGTGCTCAAGGCCACCACCGGCGCCCACGAGGTCATCGTCACGATCATGCTCAACTACGTGATGGCCTATTTCCTGGCCTGGATCCTGGGCACCTCGCTGATGCAGCGCCCCGGGCGCACCGACCTGATCAGCCCGGTCATCGCCAACGACGCCCACCTGCCGCTGCTGCTGGGCTCGCAGCTGCGGGTCAACGCGAGCTTCCTGGTCGCCCTGGCCTGCGCGGTCGGCGTGTGGTGGCTGATGAACCGCAGCACGCTCGGGTTCCAGTTCCGCAGCGTGGGCGCCAACCCCAGCGCGGCCCGCACCGCGGGCATGAGCGTGCCGCGGACCTGGATCCTCGTGATGATGATCGCCGGAGGGCTGGCCGGCCTGGCCGCGACGGCCGTCGTGCAGGGCACCGACTTCACGCTGACCTTCCAGAGCTATGGGACGTACGGGATCGACGCGATCACCGTCGCGCTGCTCGGCCGGGCCCGGCCGCTCGGCGTGGTGCTGGCCGCGCTGCTGTTCGGCGCGCTGCACGCGGGAGGGATCCTGATGCAGGCGAGCACGCAGACGCCGCTCACCATCACCACCGTGATCCAGTCGACCGTGGTGCTGTTCGTCGCCGCGCCGCCGCTGGTGCGGGCCATGTTCCGGCTGCACAAGGCGACGGCGGGCGGGGCTGGCCAGTCGCTCTCGAAGGGATGGAACGGGTGACAGTCCTCGCCAGGCCGGCCGGCCTGCACATCTCGGTGAGCCGCCGGGCCGTCGCCCCGGCCACCTTCATCGCGTTCGGCCTGGTCGACATCCTTGGCTTCGGCGTGTTCGCCAGGCACGGCCACGCGACCTTCGCGTTCTCTCCTGAGTTCGCCAAGGTGACCGTGCCCAACCTCGACCTGCCCGCCGACATCACCGCGTACGTGTGCGGCGCGGTCTCGGTCGCGGCGGGCCTGATGCGCGCCGTCGTCCCGGTCGGCACGGCGTTGCGCCGCACCAGCATCGGGGTGGTCCTGTTCTGCTTCGTGATCGCGCTGCTGTGCTGGGCGGACGTCGGGCAGCCCGTGCCGTTCAACGTCGTGAACCTGCTGTCGGGGACGATCGCCGCCTCGATCCCGCTGATCCTCGGCGCGCTGGCCGGCTGCATGAGCGAGCGGTCCGGCGTGATCAACATCGCGATCGAGGGCAAGCTGCTGTTCGGCGCGTTCGCCTCGGGCATCGTGGCCAGCGCGTTTGGCAACCTGTGGCTGGGCCTGCTGTGCGGGGCGCTGGCCGGCGGCCTGCTCGGCGCGATGCTCGCGGTCTTCGCGATCCGTTACCTGGTCGACCAGGTGGTCCTCGGCGTGGTGCTGAACGTGTTCGCGGCCGGGCTGACCGGGTTCCTCTACGACCGGGTCCTTACGCCGTACCAGAACAGGCTGAACTCGCCGCCCACCTTCCAGGCGTTCAAGATCCCGCTGCTCGGGGACATCCCGATCATCGGGCCGGTGTTCTTCGACAACACGATCTTCCTGTACATCACCTACGCGGCGCTGATCCTGGTCCAGGTGGGCTTGTTCCGCAGCAAGTGGGGGCTGCGGGTGCGCGCGGTCGGCGAGCATCCCACCGCGGCCGAAACCGTCGGCATCCGGGTGCTGGCCAACCGGTACCGCAACGTGATCCTGGCCGGCCTGCTGGCGGGCATCGGCGGCGCGTACCTCAACATCGGCTCCGTGGGCTCGTTCACGCCGAACATGTCGTCCGGCATGGGCTACATCGCGCTGGCCGCGGTGATCTTCGGCCGGTGGACGCCACTCGGGTCGCTGGGCGCCGCGCTGCTGTTCGGCTTCACCCTGGAACTGCAGAGCGTGCTGGCCTCCATCAACGTGCCGATCCCCTCTAACATCCTGCTGATGACTCCCTACATCGCGACGATCATCGCGGTCGCCGGGCTGGTCGGCCGAGTGCAGGCGCCGCGCGCCGACGGACAGCCGTACATCAAGTCATGACCGGAACCGGCGATTCCGGCGATCCCGCCGCAAACCGCGATGCCGCAAACCCCTATGCCGCGGCCGAGGCCAGCGCGGCCCGGCTCGCGGACCGCACCGGCCAGGCGGCGCACGACGTCGCCGTGATCCTCGGGTCCGGCTGGGCCCAGGCCGCGGACGCGCTCGGCACCGGCGCCGAGGTGCCCGTCGCCGACCTCGGCGGCTTCCCCCCGCCCACCGTCCCCGGCCACGCGGGCGTGGTCCGCTCGGTGCCGGCCGGCGGGCTGCGGGTGCTGGTCTTCCTGGGCCGCACCCATCTGTACGAGGGGCACAAGGTGGCGACCGTGGTGCACGGCGTGCGGACCGCGGTCGCGGCGGGCTGCCGGGTAGTCGTGCTCACCAACGCCTCGGGCGGGATCCGGGCGGGCTTCGGGGTCGGGCAGCCGGTCCTCATCAGCGACCACCTGAACCTCACCGGCCGCTCGCCACTCGCCGGGCCGCCGCCCCCGGCCGGCTACCGGTCCCGGTTCACGGACCTGACCGACCTGTACCCGCGGCGGCTGCGGGACCTGGCCCGGGCGGCCGACCCGGACCTGGCCGAGGGGGTGTACGCGGCCCTGCCGGGCCCGCACTACGAGACCCCGGCCGAGATCCGGATGCTCCGGTCGCTCGGCGCCGACCTGGTCGGCATGTCCACCGCGCTGGAGGCGATCGCCGCCCGGCATCTCGGCGCCGAGGTGCTGGCCATATCGCTGGTCACGAACATGGCGGCGGGCCTGGCCCCGGCCGGGCTCGACCACGCCGATGTGACC
>JASIJN010000345.1 GCA_030050125.1 Streptosporangiaceae bacterium
CGTCGTCGAAGACCACGTTCGCGGCCTTACCGCCGAGCTCGAGCGTCAGCCGCTTCCCCGTGCCCGCGACCGTCCGCTGGATTTCCTTGCCGACCTCGGTCGACCCGGTGAACGCGACCTTGTCCACGCCGGGGTGGGCCACCAGCGCCGCGCCCGTCTCCCCCGCGCCGGCCAGCACGTTCACCACCCCGGGCGGCAGCCCCGCTTGCTGGCACACCTCGGCCAGCCGCAGCGCAGTCAGCGGCGTGGTCTCGGCCGGCTTGAGCACGCAGGTGTTCCCGGCCGCGAGCGCGGGGGCCAGCTTCCACGCGGCCATGAGCAGCGGGAAGTTCCACGGAATGACCTGCCCGGCCACGCCGACCGGGCGCGGCGACGGCCCGAACCCGGCGTACTCCAGCTTGTCCGCCCAGCCCGCGTGGTAGAAGAAGTGCGCCGCGGCGAGGGGAACGTCGACGTCCCGGGACTCCTTGATCGGCTTGCCGTTGTCCAGGCTCTCCAGCACCGCGAACTCACGGGAGCGCTCCTGCAGGACGCGGGCGATCCGGTACAGGTACTTGGCCCGCTCGGCGGGCGGCATCGGCCCCCACACCCGCTCGTAGGCGGCCCGGGCCGCGGCCACCGCCCGGTCGACGTCGGCCGCCCCGGCCTCGGCCACCCGGGCCAGCGGTTCCTCGGTGGCCGGGTTGACCGTCGGGAACATTCCTCCCCCGGCGGCGGGCACGAACTCGCCGTCGAGGAACAGCCCGTACTCGGGGGCGAGGGTGACGACGTCGCGCGATTCGGGCGCCGGCGCGTACTCCCAGTCGATCCCGGCCTGCATCAGCGGCTACCCCGTCCCTCGGCCCGTCCCTCGGCGTCCTTGCCCGGGCCTCATTCTCGCACGCGCCCGCCGCGCGAAGCGGTGGTCGTTGTGGTGCACGATGGTTCGGTATGGCGGCATTCGGGTAGTCGTCGCCACTGGTCGGGTACTTGTCACGTCAGGCAGAGGCGGGAGGCGGGCCGGTGCTAGCTGCGCTCGTGCTGGCAGGCATCCTGGGCGCGCCCGTGGGGACCGCGGCGCTGCTGATCGGCCGCGGGCATCCCCGCCGGACGACCGGCACCTGGCCGACGGCGCGCCGGCTCGCGTTCGCGGTGGCCGGCACCGTGGTGCTGGGGGTGCTGGTGGCCGTGGCGATGCGGCTGCTCGGGGTGACCGAGCGCAACACGATCGCGGGAGCCGCCGGCCTGGTCGCCGGGAGCCTGATCTGGCTGCCGGTGACCAGGCGCTGGAACGCCCGCGGCCATCTTTGCTGGGCCACCAGCATCTTCCTGTTCGCCGTCTACCTGGTCTACGTCCTGGAGTGGACGTTCTACAGCCACCTCGGCCCGGCCAGCGAGGCGGGCGGGCTGCTGCTGTGGGTCTTCGAGGTCTTCGCGGCGGTCCTGGCCAGCGCCTATCTCTGGGAGATCTGCGACGCGATCGGCTCGGAGACCTGGCACCGGCAGGTCACGCCGACCCCCACCGGGCAGCTGCCCGCCGCCGGCGACCTGCCGTTCGTCAGCCTGCACGTCCCGGCGCACAACGAGCCGCCGGACATGGTCATCGACACGCTGCGCTCGCTGGCCCGCCTGGACTACCCGGCCTACGAGGTCATCCTGATCGACGACAACACCGACGACGAGAGCCTGTGGCGCCCGGTGCAGCGCTGGTGCGCCCGGCACAACGTCAAGTTCGCCCACCTGGAGGACTGGCCCGGCTACAAGTCCGGTGCGCTCAACTACGCGCTGCGCCAGATGACCGACAAGCGCGCCGAGATCATCGGGGTGGTCGACTCCGACTACCAGCTCGACAGGGACTTCCTGCGCCGGTGCGCGCCGCTGTTCGCCGAGCCCTGGGTCGGCTTCACCCAGGCCCCGCAGGACTACCGCGGCTGGCAGCACGCCCGCTACTACCGGCGGCTGTACTACTCCTACTCGTATTTTTTCGCGGTCTCCCAGCCGTCGCGCAACGAACGGGACGGCGCCATCTTCGCCGGGACGATGGGGCTGATCCGGCGGGTGGCGCTGGAGCAACTCGGCGGCTGGGACGAGTGGTGCATCACCGAGGACGCCGAGATGTCCCTGCGGCTGCTGCGGGCGGGCTGGACCGGGTGGCATGTCGGGCACTCCTACGGCAAGGGCATCATGCCGCTGACCTTCGAGGCGCTCAAGGGCCAGCGCTACCGGTGGTGCTTCGGCGGCATCCAGATCCTGCGGATGCACTGGCGCTCGCTGCTGCCGGGCCGGGCGACCAAGGAGAACCACCTCACGACCGGCCAGCGCTGGGCGTACCTGTCCGGCGCGATCCAGTGGTACGGCGACGTGCTCAGCGTGGTGTTCCTGGTGTTCCTGCTGGCCGGAGCGGCCAACCTGGCCACCGGCGGTGGTGAGCTCTTCCGCAAGCTGACCGCGTTCCTGGTGGCCACGGTCCCGGTCCTGGTGCTGCTCGGGCTGGTGCGGGCGGTCGCGCTGCTGCGCCGCGGCACCGGGGCATCGTGGCGGGACGCGCTCGGCGCGTTCTTCATCTGGCAGTCCACGTCGCTGGTGGTGGCGCGGGCGTCGCTGGTCGGCCTGTTCGCCAGGAAGGCGGTGTTCCTGCGCACGCCCAAGACCAGCGAGAAGGCCAGGTGGTGGGAGGCGCTGCGGGCGAACTGGGCCGAGTCCACGCTGGCGCTGCTGGGGATGGCGGGCATCGCGGGCGCGCTGACCAAGGCCAGCGAGCTGGCCGGGCCGCTGCTGGCCGGCCTGCTGCTGTTCCCGACGCTCGGGCTGGCCGCCGCGCCCCTCAACAGCTGGGCGGCGCAGCGGGCGGCCCTGCCGCCCGAACTGCAGCAGGTGCGGACGATGGAGTGGAAGCGCAGCCAGCGGCGCCAGGCGTTCGTGCGCGGAGCGGCCGTGGGCGGGCTGGTCACCGTCATGGGCGTGGTGGTCGCGGCCGTGGCCCTGTTCCTGGCCCCCGGCCGCCATCAGGTGCAGACCCCCAACCTTGTCGTGCCCCCGGCACCGACCGCGTCCCCGACGCCCTCGCCCACCCCGTCGCCGACGCCCTCGCCCACCCGGTCTCCCACGCCCTCCCCGACCCCGACGCCCACCCCGACGCCCACCCCGACCCCGACGCCGACCCCGTCCCCCACGCCGACGGTGAGTCCTACCCCCAGCCCGACCTCATCTGCCACCGCCACCCCGTAACCCCGGCCGACGGCGCCAGGCTGACCGTGGACTTCCGGGCGGGTACGATCAGCGAGAACGACCTGCCCATGGAGAGAAACCGGGACAAGGTCATGAGGATGCGCAACTGGCAGCAGCCCTCCACCGTCAGAGCGCCTCGGTGATCACCGCGCGGTACGGATCGTGGCGCTCCCCGGTCAGCGCGTCGCTGCTCGGGCGCGACATCGTCGCGATCGGGGAAACCGCCTTCGACGACGGCGACCTGTGGTGGTGTGAGCTGCGCCCGGACGACGCGGGACGGCACGTCCTGCGCCGGCTGCGCGACGGGCAGACCATGACGATCACGCCCGAGGGCTATGACGTCCGGACCGGCGTGCACGAATATGGCGGCGGCGCCTGGCGGGTGGCCCGGGGCGCGGCCTACTTCGCCAACGCCGAGGATCAGCGGATCTACCGCCAGGTTCCCGGGTCCGCTCCCGTCGCGGTCACGCCAGAGGCGTCCGACGGCGGGCACGCCCCGCGCTACGCCGACTTCGAGTTCACCGCCGATGGCCGCGGCCTGATCTGTGTCCGGGAGGCCCGCGACGACCGGGGCGTGACGAACGAGCTGGTGCTGGTTCCGCTGACCGGTGGCGCGCCGCCCGCCGTCCTCCGATCCGGCAGCGACTTCTGCGCCAGCCCGTGCCTGTCGCCGGACGGTCGCCGCCTCGCCTGGCTGGAATGGAACCATCCCGACATGCCGTGGGACAGCACGACCCTGTACGTCGCCCCGTTCCGCCGGGACGGAACGCTGGGAACGCCCGTGAAGGTGGCGGGCGGCGAGAACGAGTCGGTCGCCCATCCGCGGTGGAGCGCGGACGGCGCGCTCTGCTTTGTCGGCGACCGCAGCGACTGGTGGAACCTCTATCGCTGGGACGGGAACCAGACGGCCTGCGTCTGCCCGATGGAGGCCGAGTGCGGGATGCCGCTGTGGCTGCTCGGCATGTCCACGTACGTGATCTTGTCAGACGGCCGGATCGTCTGCCGCTGGAGCCGCGGATCGGTCCAGGAACTCGGCGTGATCGACCCGCGCTCCCGCCGCGCGGTCCCCCTGCCGCTTCCGTTCACCTCCTATGGATGCGACCTGTCCAGCGACGGGCGGCGGGTCGCGGTGACGGCGGGCGGGCCGCGGCAGGCTCAGCGGCTGCTGATCGTCGATCCCGATACCGGGCGCGCCGACGTGGTCACGCAGTCGCAGCAGGACCTGGTCTCGCCGGAGTTCATCTCGCTGCCGCGGCCAGTCGACTTCCCCAATGACAGCGGGGGCGAAAGTCACGCCGTCTACTACCCGCCGGCCAATCCCGGGTTCACCGCGGGCCCGGGCGAGCTTCCCCCGCTCATCGTGATGTCCCACGGCGGCCCGACCGCGCAGGCGAGCCAGGCGCTGAACCTGGACATCCAGCTCTTCACCAGCCGCGGGTTCGCCGTCGTCGACGTGGATTACCGGGGGTCGACCGGCTACGGCCGCCGGTACCGTAACCTGCTGCGGGGCTGGTGGGGGCTGCGTGACGTCGCCGACTGCATCGGCGCGGCCGAATACCTGGTGGCCGAGGGCCTGGCTGACCCCGACCGGATCGGGATCAGGGGCGGCAGCGCCAGCGGATTCACCGTGCTGTGCGCGCTGACGTTCAGCGATTACTTCGACGCGGGCGTGTGCTACTACGGCATCGGGGACCCGGAACGGCTGGCCGCGGACACCCACAAGTTCGAGTCGCACTACATCGACGGGCTGATCGCGCCGCTCCCCGGCGGGGCTGGCGTGTACCGGCAGAGGTCGCCGGCTCGGCACGTCGACAAGCTGGCCACGCCGGTCATGCTGCTGCACGGCCTGAAGGACAAGGTGGTGCCGCCCAGCCAGAGCTTTGCCATGGCCGAGGCTCTGGATGGCAAGGGGATACCGCATGCGCTCGTGACGTTCGAGGACGAAGCGCACGGCTTCTGCCGGGCCGACAACATCATCAGGGCGGCGGAGGCCGAACTATATTTCTTCTCCCGGATATTCGGGATAAGGCTGGCCGACGCGATCAAGCCGGTCGACATCGCGCATCTGAGTCCGCCGCGGGCGCCTTAATCGAGGGTGAAGTAGTCCGGCCCGGCGTAGCGGCCGGTGAGCTGCTTGCTGCGCTGCATCAGCAGGTCGTTGAGCAGGCTGGACGCCCCGATGCGGAACAGGTCCGGGCTCAGCCACCGGGGCCCCGCGGTCTCGCGCACCAGCACGAGGTAGCGGATCGCGTCCTTGGCGGTGCGCACCCCGCCCGCCACCTTGACCCCGACCGGCCGCCCGGCCGCCTGGGCGAAGTCGCGCACGGCGGCCAGCATGACCAGGGTCACGGGCGGGGTCGCCGCGGGCGCGACCTTGCCGGTGGAGGTCTTGATGAAGTCGGCGCCGGCCAGCATGGCCAGCCAGGACGCCCGGGACACGTTGTCCAGCGTGGCCAGCTCGCCGGTCTCCAGGATGACCTTGAGGTGCGCGTCGCCGCAGGCCTCGCGCACCTGCCGGATCTCCTCGTAGACCTGGCCGTACCGGCCGGCCAGGAACGCGCCGCGGTCGATGACCATGTCCACCTCGTCGGCGCCCGCCTGCACCGCGTCGCGCACGTCGGCCAGCTTGACCCCGAGCGACGCCCGGCCGGACGGGAACGCGGTCGCAACCGACGCCACCGCCACCCCGCTGCCCGCGACCGCGGCCCTGGCCACGCCGACCAGGTCCGGGTAGACGCACACCGCGGCCACCGGCGGCACCGCCGGATCGGCGGGGTCGGGCCGCCGGGCCTTGGCGCACATGGCCGCGACCTTGCCCGGGGTGTCCGCGCCCTCCAGCGTGGTCAGGTCGACCATGCGGACCGCCAGGTCCAGCGCCCGCAGCTTGGCGTCCCGCTTGACCGACCGGGTGGCCAGCCCCGCCGCCCTCGCCTCGGTGCCGACCTGGTCGACCCCGGGCAGCCCGTGCAGCACCTGGCGCAGCGCGGCGTCCGAGGTGGCCACCTCGGCCAGCCAGCGCCGGTCCGTCATCGCCTGCGCCGTGGCCTCGATGCCCATCCTCGCCCTCAGCAATCCAGGAAGCGCGCTAGCGCGACGCCGGGGGCGCGGTCCTGACCACGGCGAACCCCGGCTTGATCGTCAGGTTGATGATCTTCAGCCGCTCGTCGAACGGCGCGAACGCGCTCTTCATCGCGTTGGTGGT
>JASIJN010000346.1 GCA_030050125.1 Streptosporangiaceae bacterium
GGTCCCGGGGGCACCGGGGGCGGCCTCGGCGGCAACACCCAGGTGGGCAGCGCGCTGACCAGGTTGCTCGAGGACGGGGCGTCCGGGTACCGCTGGGCGGCGGCCACGGTCAGCTCCGACAGCGCCGCGCCGCTGCAACTGGCCAGCGGCGAACCGGTGATGTCGATCGGCGGGTTCAACGGCACCGACCCGGCGCCGACGCTGGCCCAGTTCGAGCGGTACGTCGCCGACCACGAGATCCACTACTTCGTCGGCGCGAATTCCGACAGCTTCGGCGGCGGCACGGGCGACGCGGCGCGGATCACGGCGTGGGTCCGGGCCCACTTCCGCTCCGAAACCGTCGGCGGCGAGACCGTCTACGACCTGGCCGGCCCGGGCCTGTGAACGCGAACGCGGACGCTACGAGGGGCTCTTGCCGGCCAGGGCGAGCAGGTCGTCGAGTATCTCGCCGAACGAGCTCGTCAGCAGGGTGAGGTGGCCCTGGCCCGGGCGCATCCGCGCCCGGGCCAGCGGTATGTTCGCCGCGAGCCACTCGCCGTGCGCGCCGGGCACCATCCGGTCCTGGTCTCCCTGCCAGATGGCGACCGGGGTCGCGTGCCCGAGCGCCTCCAGGCTGATCCCCCAGTCCCGGGTGAAGGCCAGGTCGTCGTCGCGCCATCCGTCGGTGCCAGCGGACAGCGCCGTGCGGAACGCCTCGGCCAGGTACTCGGCGAACTCGCCGGTGAGGGCGGCCCGGTCGACGTCCGAGACCAGCCCGCCCAGGCCGTCGGCCACGCCGGCGGCGGTGATCACGCGCAATTCCGCGGCGGCCCCCCGCAGGAAGCTGGTCAGCGCCGCTTCCCCGGCGCTGGCCGCGGCGAACTCCTCGGCGTTCTCCTCGCCCATGCCCGCGACCCAGTCCAGCCCGGGGCTGTCGCTCGGCGCCACGCCGGCGATCGAGGCCGCCGCCAGGCACCGGACCGGCAGCAGGGCCGCGCAGGCCAGGGCGTGCGGGCCGCCGCCGGACCAGCCCGCGGTGACGAATTCGTCGATGCCGAGCTGGCCAAGGATCGCCTCCACGTCGGCGGCGGCGTCCGCGACCAGCCGGCCGGGCTGCGCGGTGGAATTGCCATAGCCGGGCCGCGAGTACAGCACGGTGCGCAGGCCGCGATCGAGGGCCGCGCCGGCCATGGGTCCGAGCCCGGCCAGCCCGCTCGGCGTGCCGGTGTGAAAAACCAGGGCCAGCCCGTCGCCGGGACCGCTGACCAGCACATCAAGCACCCGGTCGCCGGGAGCCCGGACGGTCAGCCGCTGCTCATCGCTCTCGCGCGTCATGCGCAGAGCGTAGCCCGTGGCGCCAGCCGGGCCGCGGCAGGCCCGCGGCCCGGCGGCAAACCAGGGCGATGACCGGCTCAGCTACTCCTGAGCCAGGTGTCGTGGAACCGGTCGGCGCTGCCGATCGGACTGGTGGTGTCGAGGCTCTTTCCGCTGGTGGAGCCGATCAGGAAGATCTTGGTCGGGCCCAGCTTCAGGAGCGAGATCCCGCTCACCCTGAGTGAGCTGTAGAGGATCGTGCCGAAGTCGGCGAGCGGCAGCACGCCCGACGTCGACGACGGTGCCTCGGTGATCACCTCGGCCGAGGACCGGGCCAGGCCGGTCTCCTGCTTGACGATCGTGTGGGTCCAGCCCCGGCTGACGTTGCTGAGCACCAGCGTGTAGGTGTCGGTGCCGCTGAACGTCACCGACGCGGTCATCTCGTTGCCCGGCTTGATCACGGTTTTGAAGAAGACCGGGGCCAGCGGGAACATCTCGTACCAGCCGTAGTAGCGCGGCGTGGCGCCGTTGCAGTCGGAGTCCGTTCCGATCTGCTCGACCGACGCGCTGCTGAACCCGTCCAGGCCGACCCAGAACGCCGCGTACTGCTTGCCCGACGTGCACGTGGCCGTCGGCTCGGTCCAGGTGGCCGAGATGTTGCGGTACCTGCCGGCATGCAGCGCGTAGCCGGACCAGTTGGTGCTCTCGACCGAGTTGAGCCGGGGCGAGTTGACGGCCGGGCGGGCGGCTCCCGCACCGGGGGCGATCATCGGGTGCCCCGGGAAGACCGCGCCGGCCGGCGCCGCGGGCGCGCTAGATGAGGGGACAGCCGTGTGAGTTAACCCAGGTGAGGCGGAGGCCGCGCCCGCCGCCACGGCCCCGCCGGCCACCAGGGCAAGCGTCGCGACGGGAATCCACCAGTAACGCGCCATATAGGCTCCTTCGGTCATCGCCGACAGAATGTCGACACGGGATCTTATATCCGCCCTGTGGCCGGCATCGCCCCAATAAGCGCCTGGACGGACAGCCAGCATTAGACCACGCCGACCGGCCCGGCCGGCCCGGAACAGGCTCGTCCCTTCTGCCGGAATGAGCCGGCCCTGGGGCGGGCCGCAAACTCCGGCTGGCCTTGCGCGACCGCCACGGCAAAGGCGTACGGTGAAGTTCCGTGGGCCCCTAGCGGAGGGCTCTGCGGGCCGTTCCCCCGGTGCCCAGCACCGCGGGGGGCTTGGGGGGGCGCCCCCGGGCCCAGCACAGAGGAGACGCCGTGCCGCTTCCCGCCGCCCCGAGCACCCCCGCCGCCGAGCGCAATCGCTTCGCGCAGAACCTGTTCGCCCCGCTGCCGCAGCGATACGACCGGCTGGCCGAGATCCTCTCGTTCGGCCAGAACGGCCGCTGGCGCCGCGCGATGGTCGGCCAGATAGCCGCGGTCCCCGGGCAGGCCGTGCTGGACGTCGCCTCGGGAACGGCGGGCGTGGCGCTGCAGATCGCGACGCGCACCGGCGCCACCGTCGTCGGGGTCGACCTGACCGAGCAGATGCTGCGGCAGGGGCGGCGCAACGTGGCCGGCTCCGGCCTGAGCGACCGGATCGGCCTGACCGCCGGGCGGGCCGAGCAGTTGCCGTTCGCCGACGCGGCCTTCGACGCGCTGACGTTCACTTACCTGCTGAGGTACGTGCTCGATCCGCAGGCCACTTTGAACGAGCTTGCCCGCGTGGTCAAGCCGGGCGGACGGATGGCCAGTCTGGAGTTCCTTGTCCCGCCGTCACCGTTCTGGCGGGCCTGGTGGTGGCTCTACACCCGGCTGGTGCTGCCCGCCGGGGGGCTGGTCACCGGCGGCCGGGAATGGTTCGCCGTCGGCCGGTTCCTCGGCCCGAGCATCTCCGGGCACTACCGCCGGTACCCGGTGCCGTGGACGGTCGAGGCATGGCGCCGGGCGGGGTTCACCGATGTCGGCGTCAGGGTGATGAGCCTGGGCGGCGGGCTCGTCATGTGGGGAACGCGCGCAGGTGGCTGACGGGCTCGCCGCCGATCCCCCCGAGCCTGACCCGCTGCGGCCCGAGGCTGCGTCGGCGCGGCCCCACGCGGCGCGGCCGGCCTACTATGCCGCGAGCCCGGGCGGATGGCGCGACTGGTGGACGCTGCTGCACCCTCCGTACACGGCCTGGCACCTCTGCTACGTCGTCATCGGCGCGGCGCTCGCCCCGCGGGTCAGCCTGACCCCGCTGCTGGCCACCCTGATCGCCTTCTTCCTGGCCGTGGGCCTGGCCGCGCACGCACTCGACGAGCTGAACGGCCGCCCGCTGCAGACCCGCATCCCGGGGCCGGTCCTAGTGGCCGTGACGGCCGCGGGCCTGGCCGGCGCCGTGGCCCTGGGCGCGGCCGGGCTGGCCAGGGTCGGCTGGGTCCTGCTGCCGTTCATGATCGTCGGCCCGGTGCTCGTCGTGGCCTACAACGCCGAGCTGTTCGGCGGGATCATCCACACCGACCTGGGCTTCGCCGCGGCCTGGGGCGCGTTCCCGGTGCTGACCGCCTACGCGGCGCAGACCGGGCGGCTCGCGCTGGCCCCGGTGCTCGCGGCCGTGGCC
>JASIJN010000347.1 GCA_030050125.1 Streptosporangiaceae bacterium
ACCCGCTGGGCGCCGAGGCCGCGCGGGCGGCCGGGGCCTGGTGGCGCGGCGGCCCGTGCGTCGCCCGGGATTCAGAATGAGCCAGAACGCGCCGTCTCTCCCCCTCCGGGTGGCCGCCGTCGACTGCGGCACCAACTCGCTGCGCCTGCTCATCGCCGACATGGACCACCGGGCGGGCACGCTCACCGACGTGGACCGGCGGATGGAGATCGTGCGGCTCGGCCAGGGCGTGGATGCCACCGGCCGGATATCGGCCGAGCCGCTGGCCCGGACGCTGCGGGTGCTTCGCGACTACGCGGACTCGATCAAACGGGCCGGCGCCGTCAGCATGCGGATGGTCGCCACCAGCGCGATCAGGGACGCCGCCAACGCCGCCGAGTTCACCGGCGCGGTCACCGGGATCCTCGGCGTCGCCCCCGAGGTGCTCAGCGGCGACGAGGAGGCCCGCCTGTCGTTCGCCGGTGCCACCGCGGAACTGGCCGCGCTGCCCAGCGCGCGGCCGCCGTACCTGGTGATGGACATCGGCGGCGGGTCCACCGAGTTCGTGCTCGGCGGGGCCCGGCAGGTGGCCGGGGTGTCGGTGGACATCGGCTGTGTCCGGATGACCGAGCGGCACCTGCACGCCGACCCGCCGCTGGCGAGCGAGGTCGCCGCGGCCACCGCCGACATCGACGCCGCCCTGGACGAGGTGGCGGCCAGGGTCCCGGCGACGCAGGCCCGCACGCTGATCGGCCTGGCCGGCTCGGTCACGACGGTGGCCGGGATCGCCCTCGGCCTGCCCGGCTACGACGCCGGCCTGATCCATCACGCCAGCGTCCCGGCCGCCGTCGTCCACAAGATCGCCGGTGACCTGCTCGGCCAGACGCACCGGCAGCGGGCGGCGATCGGCGTCATGCACCCGGGCCGGATCGACGTGATCGCCGCCGGGGCGCTGGTGCTGGACCGGGTGCTGGCGAGGTTCGGCTTCGCCGAGGTCGTGGCCAGCGAGCACGACATCCTCGACGGGATCGCCTGGGAGCTGGGGCAGGGCGCGCGATGACCGGCGGCCCGGTGCCGCCCGGGAGCGGCTGGCCCGAGGACCCGGCCACGCCCGGCACGCCGGTCGCTGATAGCCCGGAATCGGTGCGCAGGCTCGCGGCCACGGCGGGCACGCTGGCGGAGCTCACCGCCCGGGAGTCGGTGTGCCGGGCCTGCCCGCGCCTGGTGGAGTGGCGCGAGCGCGTGGCCGAGGAGAAGCGGCGGTCGTTCGCTGACCAGCGTTACTGGGGCCGGCCGATTCCCGGCTGGGGGTCGGATGAGCCGCGGATCCTGATCGTGGGCCTGGCGCCCGCCGCCCACGGCGGGAACCGGACCGGGCGGGTGTTCACCGGGGATCGCAGCGGCGACGTCCTCTACGGCTCCTTGTGGCGCACCGGCCTCGCCGCCCAGCCGACCAGCGTCACGGCCGGGGACGGCCAGCGGCTGATCGGCGCTCGCGTGGTCGCGGTGGTGCGGTGCGCGCCGCCGCAGAACAAGCCGACGGTCACCGAGCGGGATACCTGCGCGCCGTGGCTGACCGCCGAACTGCGGCGGGTGGCCGACGGCCTGCGGTCGATCGTCTGCCTCGGCCACTTCGCCTGGCAGGCGACGTGGCCGCAACTGGCCGCCACGGGATTCGAGGTGCCTAGGCCGAGGCCGGCGTTCGGCCACGGCGCCGAGGTGGTGGTGCGGCGCGAGGGCGAGCGGGCCGGTTTGCTGGTGATCGGGTGCTATCACCCCAGCCAGCAGAACACCTTTACCGGCCGGGTCACCGACGCCATGCTGGATCAGGTGTTCCGGCGGGCGAGCGAGCACGCCAGGATGCCCGCAGCGGGGTAAGGATCGGCGTTCTGCGGCCGATCCGCTTACAGAGTGTAAAAGTTCTCGTAGATTAGTTACACGCCGTATCTGTTGCTAGATCAAATCAATTGATAGGTGTCTTTGGCCGAGAAACGGACTCACCGTAAATCCATTCTCCGTGCATTATCTGAACGCCACGGGGTATCATCTCTGAGCCCCCGTAGCCCAAGGGAAGAGGCCGGCCCCCTAAAAGGGTCCCCAGTGTCGGTTCGACTCCGACCGGGGGTACGCCTGAGCTGCCTTGACTTCGCGCCGGGCCATCCCGGCGTGGCTGACCGATCATTCAGTCGTCATGTGGTCGGCCGTCGGTCTCGGCACGGCCGCACAGGATTAACCGCGCGGCCCCATTACGTGCCCTTTTACCGCCCTCTTGCATTTTCCTTTGCACGTGCCTTTGCACGTGCCTTTGCAAGCCAAATGAGGGCTAATGATCAACCACTCGCGTCCGGGCCGGCGCGGTCGATCGTGATCCTGACCATGACCCGCCGCTCGCGGCGCATGGCCTCCCTGTAGTCCTCCCAGTCCGGGTGCTCGCCGGATATGCGCCGGTAGTAGTCCACGAGGAGATCCATTGCCTCCGGCAGGTGGACGATCTCCGCGGTGCCCTCGGCCTGGATCCACTCGCCGAAGAAGCCGTCGTTCAGCAGGCAGAGCGAGGCGCGGGGGTCCCGCAGCAGGTTCCTGGTCTTCATCGCGGTTTCCCTGGTGCTGACCAGGATCCGCCCCTCGGCGTCCACGCCCGCGGTCACGGGCGAGAGCTGCGGGCGGCCGTCGCGCCGCATGGTGGCGAGCACGGCATGGTGATGGACGCGCAGGAACTGCCTGACGCGCTGCGGGTCCACCTCAGGCGCGGTTCAGGCGGCGGCGCACCTCGTACTCGTGCACGATCGCGCTGGCGTAGCCATGGGTCAGCCCGTGCTCGTCCGCGAGCCAGGTCGCGCGTTCCGCGCAGCGCAAGAACGCCGGGCCAGACTCGAGCCTGGAGAACCACTCTCGGAGGTCACGGCCGGTGACCGCGGGGATGCGGGCGATCAGGTTCTTGTGCATCTCCGGAGAGTGGGTCAGAGACAAGTGGCACCTCCAGGCACTGGGGCGGGGTGAACCCCTTTGCAGTCGAGACTGCACCACCTCGGGGCCCGTTGACAACCCCCAGACGTCACCCTTCCGTAATGCCGCGTTTGAGAAAGCCCCCCGGACCCGGGCAATCAGGACAGTCGCTCGAAGACCATCGCCATGCCCTGCCCGCCGCCCACGCACATGGTCTCCAGGCCGAGGGTCTTGTCGTGGAATTGGAGGCTGTTCAGCAGCGTGGAGGTGATCCGGGCCCCGGTCATGCCGAACGGGTGGCCGACGGCGATCGCCCCGCCGTTGACGTTCAGCTTGTCGATATCGATGCCCAGGTCGCGGTAGGACGGGACCACCTGGGCGGCGAACGCCTCATTGATCTCCACCAGGTCGATGTCGTCGATCGTCATGCCGGCCCTGGCCAGCGCCTGCCGCGAGGCCTCCACCGGGCCCAGGCCCATGATCTCGGGCGACAGTGCGGTCACCCCGGTGGAGACGATCCTGGCCAGAGGCGTGATGCCGAGCTCGGCGGCCCTGGTGTCGCTCATCACGATCACCGCGGCGGCGCCGTCGTTCAGCGGGCAGCAGTTGCCCGCGGTGACCGTTCCGTCCGGCCGGAACACCGGCTGCAGCGCGGCCACCTTCTCCAGCGTGGTCCCGGCCCTCGGGCCGTCGTCCCTGGACAATACCGTGCCGTCCGGCAGGGTGGCCGGGGTGATGTCCCGCGACCAGAACCCGTCGGCGATGGCCTTCTCAGCCAGGTTCTGCGACCGGACCCCGAACTCGTCCTGCTCCTCGCGGGTGATGCCGCGCAGGCCCGCGACGTTCTCGGCGGTCTGCCCCATCGCGACGTAGATGTCGGGGACCGCGCCGTCTTGCCGGGGGTCGTGCCAGACGGGGCCCCCGCCCTCGGCCGCGGTGGCCGAACGCTGCTCCGCCTCGGCGAACACGGGGCTCTTGGTGTCCGGCCAGCTGTCGCTGCTGCCCTTGCCGAACCGGCTCACGCACTCCACCCCGGCCGAGATGAACGCGTCGCCCTCGCCCGACTTGATCGCGTGGAACGCCATCCGGGTGGTCTGCAACGACGACGAGCAGTACCGGGTGACCGTGGTGCCGGGCAGGTGGTCGTGGCCGAGCATGACCGCGACCACGCGCGCCATGTTGTAGCCCTGCTCCCCGCCGGGGAGCCCGCAGCCGAGCATCAGGTCACTGATCTCGGCCGGATCCAGCTGGGGCACCTTGGCCAGGGCGGCCGTGATCATCTGAACGGTCAGGTCATCGGCACGGATGCTGGTCAGCGATCCCTTGAACGCGCGACCGATCGGCGAGCGCGCGGTGGCGACGACGACTGCCTCGGGCATGGCGAACCCCCAAACGTGTTGTTAACTACTCGAGAGTAGCTTATGTCGGAGCCTGTCTGCTTTCACCTGATGGCCTGCCACCGTGCCCGAGTGGGATAGCGTCGTTGCCCTAAGAGCAAGGTGGTTGACATGCAAGTTCATGACTCATTGATTGAGCTTTTCGGCGACACCCCGCTGATTAGGCTGCGCCGGGTGACAAACGGTCCGGAGCCCCAGGTGCTGGCCAAGGTCGAGTATCTCAACCCCGGCGGCTCGGTGAAGGACCGGATCGCGCTGCGGATGGTCGAGGCGGCCGAGGCCTCCGGCGCGCTGCGCCCCGGCGGCACGATCGTCGAGCCCACGTCCGGCAACACCGGGATCGGCCTGGCCATCGTCGCCATGGAGAAAGGCTACCGGTGCCTGTTCGTCTGCCCCGACAAGGTCGGCCAGGACAAGATCAGCGTGCTGCGCGCCTACGGCGCCGAGGTCGTCGTCTGCCCGACCACCGTCTCCCCGGATCATCCCGACTCCTATTACTCGGTGTCGGACCGCCTGGCCCGCGAGACCGACGGCGGCTGGAAGCCCGACCAGTACGCCAACCCCGACAACCCGGCCTCCCACTACCACACCACCGGCCCGGAGATCTGGGCCCAGACCGAGGGGCGGGTCACCCACTTCGTGGCCGGGATCGGCACCGGCGGCACGATCTCGGGCACCGGCCGCTACCTCAAGGAGGTGTCCGGCGGCCGGGTAAAGGTCGTCGGCGCCGATCCCGAGGGCTCGGTGTATTCCGGCGGCACCGGCCGCCCCTACCTGGTCGAGGGGGTGGGCGAGGACATCTGGCCGGAAACCTACGACAAGAACATCTGCGACCAGATCATCGCGGTCAGCGACGCGGAGTCGTTCCGGATGACCCGTCGGCTGGCCCGCGAGGAGGCGTTGCTGGTCGGCGGCTCGAGCGGGCTGGCCGTGGTGGCCGCGCTGCGGACGGCGGCGGCCGCCGCCCCGGATGACGTGATCGTCGTGCTGCTGCCCGACGGGGGTCGCGGCTACCTGTCGAAGATCTTCAACGACGAGTGGATGGCCGACTACGGGTTCCTGACCTCGGAGACCCCTGAGCCCCGGGTCGCCGACATTCTGGCCGGCAAGCAGGGCGGCCTGCCGCCGTTCGTGCACGCCCACCCCGACGAGAGGGTGGCGGCCGCGATCGAGAGCCTGCGCGAGTACGACGTCTCGCAGCTTCCGGTGCTGAGCGCGGAGCCGCCGGTGATGGCGGCCGAGGTGATCGGCTCGATCGTGGAGCGCGACCTGCTGGAGGCGCTGGTGTCCGGCCGGGCCCGGCCGCAGGATCCGGTGGCCGGCCACATGTCGGCCCCGCTGCCCATGGTCGGCTCGGGCGAGCCGGTCAGCAGCGCGGTCCGGGCCATGGAGAAGGCGGGTGCGGCGGTTGTATTGGTTGAAGGCAAGCCGGCCGGGATGATCACGCGGCAAGATGTCTTGACGTACCTGGCCGCCGGCGGGATGGGGAAGAAAGATGACTGACGGGTTCGAGACCCTGGCGATCCACGCCGGCCAGGAACCAGATCCGGTGACCGGGGCCGTCGTTCCCCCGATCTACCAGGTGTCCACGTTCAAGCAGGACGGGGTCGGCGACGCGCGCGGCGGCCGCCGCCGTGGCATCGACGACGGCCCGGGGCGCTGGATCGAGGGCTATGAGTACTCCCGGACCGCCAACCCGACCCGGGGGGCACTGGAGGAGTGCCTGGCCGCGCTCGAGGGGGGCACCCGCGCGTTCGCGTTCGCGTCCGGGATGGCCGCCGAGGACTGCCTGCTGCGCACCGTGTGCCGTCCAGGCGACCACATGCTGATCCCCGACGATGCCTACGGCGGGACGTTCCGGCTGGCCGACAAGGTCCTGCGGAACTGGGGCCTGACCTACCGCCCGGTGGCGATGACCGACCCGGCCGCGGTGCGCGAGGCGCTGCGGGACACGCCCGCGCGCGTCGTCTGGGTCGAGACGCCCACGAACCCGCTGCTCTCACTGGCCGACATCGTCGCCCTGGCCGCCGCCACGCACGAGGCGGGCGCGCTGCTCGTGGTGGACAACACCTTCGCCTCGCCCTACCTGCAGCAACCGCTCGCACTCGGCGCGGACGTCGTGGTGCATTCCACCACCAAGTACATCGGCGGGCATTCCGACGTCATCGGCGGCGCGGTTGTCGTCACCGATCCCGATCTTGCGGAAAAGATCAGTTATATCCAGAACGCCACCGGCGCGGTGAGCGGTCCTTTCGATGCGTGGCTCACGCTCCGGGGCGCCAGGACCCTCGGCGTCCGGATGGACCGGCACTGCGAGAACGCGCAGCGGGTGGCGGACATGCTCGTCGCGCATCCCGCGGTCGCCCAGGTCTTCTACCCCGGGCTGCCGTCGCACCCGGGCCACGAGGTGGCGGCCAAGCAGATGCGCGGTTTCGGGGGGATCGTGTCCTTCCGCGCCCGCGGCGGCGAGGCCGAGGCGATCGCGGTGTGCGGCCGGACCCGCCTGTTCACCCTCGGGGAGTCGCTCGGCGGCGTCGAGTCGCTGGTCGAGCACCCGGGCCGGATGACGCACGCCTCGGCCGCCGGGTCGGCGCTGGAGGTGCCCGCCGACCTGGTCCGGCTCTCGGTCGGCCTGGAGACCTGCGACGACCTCCTCGAGGATCTGCGCTCCGCGCTGGGCTGAGCCGGCTGTTTGCTGCGCCGGCTG
>JASIJN010000348.1 GCA_030050125.1 Streptosporangiaceae bacterium
GCGGCTTCTCCCGCGATCCGTCGGTGACCAGGCAGCGGCTGAAGCCGGGCACGGTCCGCCGGATCGCTGGTTACGCCAAGCCCTATCGCTGGGACCTGATGATCTTCCTGCTGGCCACCGCGCTCGACGCGGTGGTCACCGTGTCCTACCCGGTGCTGCTCGGCGTGATCATCGACAAGGGCATCGTGCCCAAGCGCGCGGGCGTGGTGCTGGCGCTGGCCGGCGTGGTGGTCGGGCTGGCCCTGTTCGACGCGTTCCTGACCCTGATCACCCGCTACTTCACCGCCCGGGTCGGCGAGGGGCTGATCTACGACCTGCGGACGCAGGTGTTCGGGCACGTGCAGCGGCAGGCGATCGCGTTCTTCACCCGGGCGCAGACCGGCTCACTGGTCAGCCGGCTGAACAGCGACGTGATCGGCGCACAGCAGGCGCTGACCTCGACCCTCTCGTCGGTGGTGTCCAGCGTGCTGCAGCTGATCCTGGTGCTGGTGGCCATGTTCTATTACTCCTGGCTGGTCACGGTCATCGCGCTGCTGCTGCTGCCGTTGTTCCTGGTCCCGGCCCGCCTGGTCGGGCGCAGACTGCAGCGGCTGACCCGGGAGTCGATGCAGCTGGACGCGGCGATGGGCACGACCATGACCGAGCGCTTCAACGTGGCCGGGGCGATGCTGGTCAAGCTGTTCGGCAAGCCCGGCACCGAGAGCCAGGTGTTCGCCGGCCGGGCGGCCCGGGTCAGGGACATCGGCGTGGTGCAGGCCATGTACGGAAGCACGCTGTTCATCGCGCTGACCTTGCTCGCCTCGCTGGCCACGGCCGTCGTCTACGGGGTGGGCGGCAGGCTGGTCATCGACGGCGCCTTCCAGGTCGGGGCACTGGTCGCGCTGGCCGGCCTGCTGCAGCGGCTGTACGGGCCGATCACCTCGCTGTCCAACGTCCAGGTCAACGTGATGACCGCGCTGGTCAGCTTCGACCGGGTGTTCGAGGTGCTGGACCTGAGGCCGCTGGTCGAGGACCGGCCTGACGCGGTGCCGCTGGTGCTGGCCGGAGCGGGAAACGGGTCGGGGCCGGCCGCCGACATCGTCTTCGACCACGTCTCGTTCCGCTATCCGCCCGCGTCCGAGGTCTCGCTGGCTTCGCTGGAGTCCATCGCGCTGCCCTCTCCCGAACGCGCCGACGCCGGTCAGGGCGTCCTGCACGACGTGAGCTTCACCGCGCCGGCCAGGCAGCTCACCGCGCTGGTGGGGCCGTCCGGAGCGGGCAAGACGACCATCACCCACCTGGTGTCGCGGCTGTATGACCCGGACGAGGGCACGGTGTCCATCGGCGGGACCGACGTCAGGACCGTCACCCAGGACTCGCTGCACGACGCGGTCGGCGTGGTCACCCAGGACGCGCACCTGTTCCACGACACGATCCGGGCCAACCTGGCCTACGCCAGGCCGGGGGCGACCGAGCGGGAGATCATCGATGCCTGCCGGGCGGCCCAGATCTGGGACCTGGTCTCGGTGCTGCCCGACGGCCTGGACACGGTCGTGGGCGACCGCGGCTACCGACTGTCCGGCGGTGAGAAGCAGCGCGTCGCGCTGGCCCGGCTGCTGCTGAAGGCGCCGGCGGTCGTGGTCCTGGACGAGGCCACCGCGCACCTGGACTCCGAGTCCGAGGCCGCGGTTCAGCGCGCGCTCAAGACCGCGCTGGCCGGGCGGACGTCACTGGTCATCGCGCACCGGCTGTCCACGATCCGCGAGGCCGACCAGATCCTGGTCATCGACGAGGGCCGGGTCCGCGAGCGCGGCAGGCACGAGGACCTGCTCGTGGCCGGCGGCCTGTACGCCGAGCTGTACCGCACCCAGTTCGCCAGCCAGGAGCCCGCGGCGCTGACCTGAGCGCGGGGCCCGCGCTCAGTCCCGGGACAGCCCGCACGTCCTTCAGATGGCGCGAAGGGCGCCGCCGTCCACCGGGATCATCGTGCCGCTGATGTAGGCGGCGGCGGGGGAGAGCAGGAACGCCGCGACCCGGCCGAACTCCTCCGGCACGCCGTACCGGCGCAGCGGGATGCGCTGGGACAGCTCGGCCCGCACCGTGTCCGGGTCGCCGGACCTGGAGTCCAGCTCGCGAACCCGGCCGGTGGCGATCCGGCCCGGCAGCAGCCCGTTGACCCGGATGCCCCTCGGGCCCAGCTCGTCGGCCAGCGACTTGGCCACCCCGGCCAGGCCGGGCCGCAGGCCGTTGGAGATGGCCAGCTCCGCGATCGGCGACCGCACCGACGTGGACAGCACGAACACGACCGAGCCGCCCTCGCCCAGCTCGGCGCCGACGGCCACCGCGACCCTGACCGCGCCAAGGAACACGCTCTCGAACGCGTCCCGCCAGGCCTGTTCCGGCGTCTGCGCCACCGACCCGCCGGGCGGGCCGCCCACGCTGATCAGCACGCCGTCCAGCCTCCCGAACGACTCTCGCGCGGCCGTCACCAGCCGCCGCGGCGCGTCCGGGCTCCGGTTGTCCGCCGCCACGCCGACGGCACGCCCGGCCCCGCCGAGCTCGCCGACCGCCGCCGCCACCCGGTCGGCGTCCCTCGCGGCGATCACCACCCGGGCGCCGTCTGCCACCAGTGCCTGAGCGGTGGCGAAGCCGAGCCCGCGGCTGCCGCCGGTGATCACGTAAACGCGATCGGTCAGTCCCAGATCCATTGCGCCCCATCTGCCGTGGCCAACGGGGCAAGACAGTATCGTCATGCCGTGCCCAGCCGCTTGCCTTATTTGCGTTATGACGATCTCGACCCGGCCCGCCGGGCGGTGTGGGACGCCATCGTCGGCTCCCGCGGCGGCGACCTGGTCGACGCCGGCGGCGGGCTGGTCGGCCCGTTCAACGCCTTCGTGCACGCCCCCGGCGTGGGGGAGCGGCTGACCGCCCTGGGCCAGGTGCTGCGGTTCGAGACGTCGATCGAGCGCCGGCTGACCGAGGTGGCCATCATCACCGTGGGCGCCCGCTGGAAGGCCGAGTTCGAGTGGTGGGCGCACGCCAGGATGGCCCGCAGGCACGGGGTGCCCGACGCGGTGGTCGACGCGATCGGGCGCGGCGACGACCCGCCGTTCACGGCGGACGACGAGCGCACCGTCTACCAGGTGGCCCGCCAGCTCACCGAGGCCGGCCAGGTCGACCCCGGCAGCTACGCCGCGGCCCGGCGGCTGCTGGGCGACGCCGGGCTGGTCGAACTGGTGTCGCTGTGCGGCTATTACACGCTGGTGTCGTTCCTGCTGAACGCGTTCACGGTGCCGCTGCCGCCGGGCGCCGAGCCGGCCTGGGGCGGCCCGGCCAATGACGCCGGTCAGGCCCCGTAGCCGACCCGGCGCAGGTCGATGCCGGCCACCGTCTCAACGTCGCTGACCTGCTGCGGGGTCAGCGCGCGGCGCCAGCCGCCGGCCTGCATGCCCGCCCCGCCGGGCCCCC
>JASIJN010000349.1 GCA_030050125.1 Streptosporangiaceae bacterium
GCGCCGCGGCTATCCGCCCTCGATGCGGGAGATCGGCGAGGCGGTCGGGCTGACCAGCACGTCCAGCGTCTCTTACCAGCTCTCGACCCTGCAGCGCAAGGGCTACTTGCGCCGCGACATCGGCAGGCCGCGCACCGTGGAGGTACGCCTGCCGGGCCATCCGGCCATCCGGCCGGATCAGGGCGGCGAGGACGAGCCCGCGTTGGACATCGCCTCCCAGGAGGCCGCCTACGTGCCCATCGTCGGCCGGATCGCAGCCGGTGGACCGATCCTCGCGGAGGAGCACATCGAGGACGTCTTCCCGCTGCCCAGGCAGATCGTCGGCGAGGGGACGTTGTTCCTGCTGAAGGTGGTCGGTGACTCAATGATCAACGCGGCGATCGCCGACGGTGACTGGGTCGTCGTCCGCCAGCAGCAGGTGGCCGAGAACGGCGAGATCGTCGCGGCCATGATCGACGGTGAGGCGACGGTCAAGACGTTCAAGCGTTCCGACGACCACGTCTGGCTGATGCCGCACAACCCCGCCTACACCCCGATACCCGGTAACGACGCGCAGATCCTGGGCAAGGTCGTGGCGGTACTGCGCCGGGTCTGAGGGGATCTGTTACCAGGCGACCACGCTCATGCCGCTCTCCTGAGAGATTCCGCCGGAGCCCGGCATCTTGACGGACACGGTGGTTATGGCCTTGGTGGCCAGGTTGATCCTGGCTACCTGCTGCAGCACCTCGATGCCGGACCCGCGGAGCAAGCGCACGGAGTACGGGACGAGCAGGAAGTGGCCTGAGGTGTCCAGGGCCATGGACGAGCAGCTCACCTTGGGCCAGGTTCCTTTTGCGGTGAACGTCGTGAGAATCCCGCGTGGTCTGCCTGAGCTGTCAAATCCCACGATCTGCGCAGCCGCCAGGCTCCGGGTCCCGGACTGAAGGCAGGCGTAGACGGACGTTCCGCTGGGACTGAGGCTCGCCGCCTCCAGCGCCGGAGCCGCTCCACCGCGGGGTGCGGCCTGGAAGTACACAACGCGGCTGCGCCTGGCCACCGGGCCCGGCGGCGCATCGGTGGCCAGCACCCGCACGCTCTGCCCCGTGATCAGCCCGTCGGGCTGGGACACCGCATCGGCCGCGAACGCGAGCAGCCGGCCGTTGGCCGACATCGACAGCTGCCCCTGCAAAGCCAGGCTTCCGTAACTAATGCCGCCCAGGCTCATGTCGCCCCACTGCCGGGCCTGGCCGCCCGATGTTGGCAGCACGCCGAGATAGCCGGACGCACCCTTCGAGCAGCCGCTGATCGCGTAGCCGATGACCCGGCCGCCGTCGCCGACGGCAAGCGACCACAGGAAGCCGGGCAGCGTCGGGCCGAACGGTGCCAGCGCGCCCGGCTGCCCGTCGGCGTTCAGCCGGACGCGGAAGAGCCGCGTGGCGCAGCCGGTACCGGCGTTCATGGCGACCACATAGCTTCCCGGGCCGGCCGCGGCCAGGCCAGTCACGTCGTCGGCGCTGGTAGCGAGCTGGTCTTGCCACACGAGCTGTCCGGTATCGGTCTCGCGGATCTGGAGCGGGCCATTGCCCTCCCCGGACCCCTGGGTATCCGCGAAGAAGCGAGGCAAGACCGCCGACGCGACAGCCGGCGGCCCGCCGCGATCCCGCCGGGCCGTCGGCGCCTGGCCAGGCTGGCCAGACTGGCCTCGGACGACGGCGACCACAATGCCGGTCGCCACCAGCAATCCGGCCAGGGCCAGCGCGAGTCTCCTGCGTCGACGCCGGGCGCGTGCGCGCGCTTCCTTGATCAGTAGCTGTGGATCGACGTCGCCCTCGGCATAGGGCTCCGGCGGCATGACGCCCTTGATGGTGCTACTGCGACTATCATCCTTCATGGTGCTAGTCTTGCTATCACCATGCGACATGTCAAGGTGGATCGGCAGGACCCACTGCCCCTCTATGAACAGGTCTGCGCGGAAATCCGCCGGGCCATCGCCGAAGGCGAGATCGGCCCGGGCGAGCGGCTTCCGCCCGCCCGGGACCTCGCGGCCGTGCTGCACGTGAACAGCAATACGGTCTTCCGAGCGCTGCGGCTGCTCCGCGACGAAGGCCTGGTGGAGTTCCGCCGCGGGCGAGGGGTCACGGTCATCGGACCCGCGCGGCACAGCGCCGTCCTCGCCCGGGCGCGCGAACTCGTGCAGTTCGCGAGGCGTCAGGGCTATGGCCGGGACGAGCTCATCAAGATGATCGAGGACATGCCGCCGACGGCCGGGCCCCTGGCGTGAGGCACAGGCCCGCCGACAGCCGGGCCCTGGCGTGAGGGCACACGCCCGCCCACGGCCGGGCCCCTGGCGTCAGGCACACGCCCGCCGACAGCCGGGCCCTGGCGTGAGAGCACACGCCCGCCCACGGCCGGGCCCTGGCGTGAGGCACACCCCGACGGCAAGATCCTCGGACGTCAGGCGGGCACGATGTTGACCAGCTTCGGCGCCCGCACGATGACCGTGCGCACGCCCCGGCCGCCCAGCGCCCGGGTCACGCCCGGCGCGGCCAGCGCCAGCTCGCGCAGTTCATCGTCGCCGATGCCGGGCGGGACCTGCAGCCGGTCGCGCACCTTGGCGTTCACCTGGACCACGCACGTCACCAGGTCCTGGACCAGCAGCGCCGGGTCCGCCGACGGCCAGCCCGCCTTGGCCACCGACGCCTCGTGCCCCAGCAGCTCCCAGCACTCCTCGGCGGTGTAGGGCGCGAACAGGGACAGCAATACGGTCAGGGTCTCCGCCGCCTCCCGCACCGCGGGATCGGCGGCGCCGGGCCCGGAGTCGATCGTCTTGCGCGCGGCGGTGGACAGCTCCATCAGCCGCGCGATCGCGACGTTCAGCCTCCGCGCCTCGACCAGCCTGGTGACCTCGTCGATGGTCTGGTGCGTGACCTTCCTGAGCTCGCGGTCGCCGGTCTCCGGCGGCCCCGCGGCTCCGGCCGCGCTCGCCTCGGCAGCCAGCCGCCAGACCCGCCCGAGGAACTTGACCGACGCCTCGGGGTTGACATCGGCCCAGTCGATGTCGTCGGCCGGAGGGCTGGCGAAGATCATCGTGAGCCTGATCGCGTCCACCCCGTGCGCGGCCAGCTGCTCGCCCAGGTCGACGCCGTTGCCCAGGGACTTCGACATCGCCCGGCCCTGGTTGATCACCTGGCCCTGGTTCAGCAGCCGGGTGAACGGCTCGTCGAAGTCGACCATCCGCATGTCATACAGCACCTTGACGAAGAACCGGCTGTACATCAGGTGCAAGATCGCGTGCTCGCTGCCGCCCACGTACAGGTAGACCGGGTTCCACCGGCGCACCGCGGCGACGTCGAACGGCCCGTGCTCGTACCACGGGGAGCAGTACCGCAGGAAGTACCACGACGAGTCGACGAAGGTGTCCATGGTGTCGGTGTCCCGCGTGGCGGGCCCGCCGCACTTGGGGCAGTCGGTGTTCACCCAGTCCGCGGCCGCGGCCAGCGGGGAGACGCCCTTCGGCGCCAGGTCCCGGCCGCGCAGGTCCGGCAGGACCACGGGCAGCTGGTCGTCGGGGACCGGGACCTCGCCGCACGAGCCGCAATACACGATCGGGATCGGCGTGCCCCAGAACCTCTGCCGCGACAACAGCCAGTCGCGCAGCCGGTAGTTGACCGCGGGCCGGCCCAGGCCGCGCTCGGCCAGTATCTCGGTGATCGCGGCGATGGCCTCCGCCTTGGGCAACCCGTCGATCGGGCCCGAGTTGACCAGTTCGCCGTCGCCGGGGGTCGCGACCCCGGTCTGCGCCGGGTCCGGGCCGCCGGTCTCGACCACGACCCGCACCGGCAGGCCGAAGGCCCGCGCGAAGTCCAGGTCCCGCTGGTCATGCGCGGGAACGGCCATGATGGCGCCGGTGCCGTAGTCCGGCAGCACGTAGTCGGCCGCCCACACCGGGATCCGCTCGCCGTTGACCGGATTGATCGCGTACCGGCCCAGGAACACCCCGGTCTTCTCGCGTTCGGTCTCCTGACGCTCGATGTCGGTCAGCTTGCGGACCTGGGCCAGGTAGTCCTCCAGGGCGCCCCGATGCTCCGGGGCGCAGACCTCCTCCGCCAGCGGCGAGTCCGCGGCGATCACGAAGAACGTCGCCCCGTACAGGGTGTCCGGGCGGGTGGTGAACACCGTGACCGGCTCGTCCCGGCCCTCGATCGTGAACCGCACCTCGGCGCCCTCGCTGCGCCCGATCCAGTTGCGCTGCATCAGCAGCACCGGCTCGGGCCAGTACCCCTCCAGCCGGGCCATGTCCTCGAGCAGCCGCTCCGCGTACTCGGTGATCTTGAAGTACCACTGGGTCAGCGCCCGGCGCACGACCTCGGCGCCGCAGCGCTCGCACCGGCCCGCGATGACCTGCTCGTTGGCCAGCACGGTCTGATCGACCGGACACCAGTTGACGTACCCGTCCTTGCGGTAGGCCAGGCCCCGCTCGTAGAACCGCAGGAATAGCCACTGATTCCACCGGTAGTAACCGGGGTCGCAGGTTTCCAGCCGCCGGGACCAGTCGAAGGAGACCGCGTATCGGCGGAACGAGGCCGCCTGGGTCTCGATGTTCTTGTATGTCCAATCGGCGGGGTGAGAGTTGTTCCTGATCGCGGCGTTCTCGGCGGGCAGGCCGAACGCGTCCCATCCGATCGGGTGCAGCACGTTGTGCCCGCGCTGGAAGAAGTAGCGCGCGACCGCGTCCCCGATGGCGTACGCCTCGGCGTGGCCCATGTGCAGGTCGCCGGACGGGTAAGGGAACATGTCCAGCAGGTAGGTGCGAGGCCGCTCGTCCCGCGGGTCGTCGCTGGCCCGGAACGGGTCCAGCTCCTCCCAGCGCCGCTGCCACTTCTCCTGCACCGCCCGCGGGTCGTAGTGCTCGGCCCGCGCGCCATCGCGGCCCGGCGCCCGTTCCGCGGCGACGTGCCCGCCCTGTCCCGCGTCCTCAGCCGCCTTCATTGGTCGTCCCTCGCGATGTGAACTAGTTCCGGTTGCGCCCGGGCTGCTGTCTTCTATAGAAAATGCCCCTCGCTCACGAGGGGCAGCCGCGCCAACGACGGATGGTCGGCGCGGCTAAGCAAGGAGCAGCCGAGAGGAACGCATAGCGCAAGGGTAGCGCAACCAGCCAGTGGTGGTGCCGGCGAGCCGGAGCATCCGCGCCGGGGCAACCGCGGCGGAACGGGTCCAGACCCGCGGGCGGGCCAGCGCTCGCCCGGTCGCTGTGCCGCGACCCGGTCCCGGCAGAACGCGGTAACCGGGTGGCGCGCACAAAAAGGCTCCATTCCAGATTTCATCTTGACCGCCGGACGCGCCGCCAATAATGTCGTCTCACCCATCCATGATGCCGCCGCGCCACGCCTTGGGGAAGGCGAGAGCTGCGGGAACACCGGCCGGTTACCGGCCGGCGCAGCGTTTGTGGCTGGGCTAGGCCACGGGGGAGAATAGGCCAAGTTCGGGGGAATAATGGATATTCGGTCTCGCGCGGAATCCCTGCGTCCATTTCGGTATCTGCTGACCAGGCAACGCGACGACGAGCCTGGCGCAGCCTGGCGCGGGTCGCGGGAACCCGACGGCGACGCGGGGGCTCAGAATCCGCCTCGCTGGCGCCAGGCGGCGAGAACGCCGGTGACCTCGGAACCAGCCGGTGCCACCGCGCCGATCGCCATCATCGGCATGGGCTGCCGGTTCCCCGACGCCGACGACCCGGCCGGGCTGCTCGACCTGGTGCTGACCAGGCGGCAGGCGTTCCGCAGGCTGCCGCCGTGCCGCGTCGACCTGGCCGACTACTACAGTCCCGACCGGGCCGCCCCGGACGCCACCTACAGCGCCCGGGCCGCGCTGCTGGAGGGCTGGCGGTTCGACCTGGAGGCCTTCGGCGTGCCCGAGCCGGTCTACCGGGCCACCGATCCCGCGCACTGGCTCGCCCTGGAGACCGTGGCCCGCGCCCTGGCCGGCGCGGGGTTCCCGTTAGGCCAGGGCCTGGCGCGCAGCCGCACCGGGGTGATCATCGGAAACACGCTCACGGGCGATTCGTCGCGGGCCGCGGCGCTGCGGCTGCGCTGGCCCTACGTCCGCCGGGTGCTGACCGAGGCGCTGGCCGCCGGGAACATCCCGAGCGAGCGCGCGATCCCGGTGCTGCGGCACGCGGCGCAGCGCTACCTGGCCCCGTTCCCGGCCATCACCGACGAGACCCTCGCGGGCAGCACCCCCGCCGCCATCGCGTCCCGGATCTGCGGCTACTTCGGGTTCCGGGGCGGCGGCTACGCGGTGGACGGCTCCCAGGCGTCGTCGCTGCTCGCCGTGGCCTCCGCGTGCACCGCGCTGGCCGTGGGCGACCTTGACGTGGCCATCGCCGGCGGGGTGGACATCAGCCTGGACCCGCTCGAGCTGGTCGGGCTGGCCAAGACCGGAGCCCTGGCCCGCGGCGACATGCGGGTCTACGACGAGAACCCGACCGGCTTCCTGCCCGGTGAGGGCTGCGGCATCGTCGTGCTGATGCGGTCCGCCGACGCACGGCTGAACGGCCTGCCCGTCTACGCCGAGATCGCGGGCTGGGGAGCGTCTACGGCCGGCCAGGCCAGCATGGCCGTTCCCGATGCGCACAGCCAGTTCCTGGCCCTGCACCGGGCCTACCAGCGGGCCAGGATCGCGCCCGCCGACGTCCAGCT
>JASIJN010000044.1 GCA_030050125.1 Streptosporangiaceae bacterium
TGGGCGGCAAGAGCCCGGCGCTGGTGTTCGCCGACGCCGACGTGTCCTCGGCCGCGGCGATCACGATGGGCACGGTCACCCTCGGCCTGTCCGGGCAGGTCTGCCTGGCGCAGACGCGGGCGCTGGTGCACCGGGACGTGGCCGACGAGTTCCTGGCCATGGCGGAGATGATCGGCGGGATGGTCAGCTACGGCAGCCCGTTCGACCCCGCGGTCACGTCGTCGCCACTGATCAACACCCGGCAGATGGAGCGGGTACTCGCGCTGATCGCCGAGGGCCAGGCCGACGGGGCCCGGCTGGTCACCGGCGGCACCCGGGCCGAGGGTGACCTGGCCGCGGGCAACTTCGTCACGCCGACGCTGTTCACCGACGTCTCCAACGACATGAGCATCGCCCGGGAGGAGATCTTCGGCCCGGTGCTGTCGGTGATACCGTTCGGCGACGAGGACGAGGCGGTGCGGATCGCCAACGACACCGAGTACGGCCTGGCGGCCACGGTGTGGACCAGCGACATCAAGCGCGCGATGCGGATGACCAAGGCGATCAGGGCCGGCACGGTCGGCATCAACGGCTACCAGCTCGAGCCGCACGCCGCCTTCGGCGGCTACCGGCAGTCCGGCCTCGGCCGGGAGGGCGGGCGCCCGGCGATCGAGGCCTACACCGAGCTGAAGACCGTCCTGCTGCCCTTCACCGACGAGATGATGTGAGACATCCTCCCTGGGCCGCGGCGTGCTCGGCCAGGGCGTCGAGGACGACCCGGACCGCGGGCTTGCGGTCGCCGCCGCGGCGGCTCACGGTGAAGACCTGGCGCGTGACCGGCTCGGCCGGGGATAGCAGCCGAACGCCGGGCGGAGCGTGGCGGGCGGCCAGCCGGGGGACGAGGGTGACGCCGGCGCCGGCCGCGACCAGGTTGAGCAGGACCTGGAAGTCGGTGGCCCGGGCGACAGCCCGGGGGGCGAACCCGGCCCGGGCACAGGCTCGCTGGATCATCTCGCCGCAGCCGGTGTTGCCGCGCGGGGCCAGGAACGGCCGGCCCGCCAGCGAGCCGAGGCGCACCGGCCCGGCGTCGGGCCAGTCGGCGGGCACGGCGACGAGCACCGGGTCGGTGAGCAGCTCGCGCCGTTCGAAGAGCGGGTCGATGGGCCGGGGGAGCAGGTCGTATTCGTGGGCGATGGCCACGTCGGCCTGGCCGCGGAGCACGGCGGGGAGCGCTTCCTCGGGCTCCATTTCGGTCAGGTCGATCTGTACATGCGGTGCGGCGCCTGCCAGCGCGGCCCACGCGGCCGGCACGATCTCGGCCGCGGCCGAGGGGAACGCGGCCAGCGTGACCCGCCCGGCCACCTGATCGCGCAGCGCGGCCACCGCCGCTTCGGCCTCGCCGAGCTGGGTCAGCAGCGCGTCGGTGTGCGCGACCAGGATGGTGGCCGCCGTGGTCAGCTCGATACCCCGGCCAGCGCGTTCGGTCAGCCGTATGCCCACTTCCCGCTCCAGGGCGGCGAGCTGCTGGGAGATGGCCGGCGGCGAGTAGCCGAGCGCAGCGGCCGCCGCCGTCACCGACCCGTACGCGCTGACGGCGTGCAGGATCCGCAGGCGCCGCACATCAAGCATGAAGTGAAGCTTATCATTGGCTCTAATTTTTATAACTGGACGTGAATATTCTGGCCGGGACAGGCTGTGCTCGTGGGTTCTGCCAAGGGTCTCGCGCAGCTGGCCGCCGCCGGGACGGTGCTGCTGTGGGCAAGTGCCTTCCCCGCCATCACGGTCGCGGTCCGCCAGCTCGGGCCGGGCGGGCTGTCTGTCGCCCGGCTGACCGTGGCGTCCCTGGCGCTGGCCCTGGTCGCGCCGCTGCTGCGGATACGCCGGCCCCGGGCCAGGGACCTGCCCCTGATCGCGCTGTGCGGCCTGGCCGGCATGACCGCCTACCAGTTGCTGCTCAACACCGGCGAGCGGGTCGTGCCCGCGGGCACGGCCAGCCTGCTCGTGGCCACGGTGCCGGTCTTCGCCGGGCTGCTCGCCGCCTGCTTCCTTGGCGAGCGCCCCGGCCGGCGATGGTGGGCCGGCAGCGCCGTCGCGCTCGCCGGCACGGCGGTCATCGCCGGATCTCACGGCCTCGGCTTCGGCGCGGCCTCGCTGATCGTGCTGGCCGCGGCCATCGCCCAGGCGATCTTCCACACGGCCCAGAAGCCGCTCTTGCGCCGTTACTCCAGCTTCGAGGTCACCGTCTACGCGATGTGGGCCGGAACGCTGTGCATCCTGCCCTGGACCGGATCCCTGCTGTCGGCGCTGCCGCACGCCACCGCTCCGGTCATCGGCTCGGCCGTCTACCTCGGCATCGCGCCGTCGGCGGCCGGGTTCGTGCTGTGGGCCTACGCCATGGCGCGCATGGATGTCGGGCGCGTCACGCTCAGCCTCTACCTGGTCCCCGCCGCCGCGATCGTCATCAGCGCCGTCTGGCTCGGCCAGATCCCCGGCCCGGTCGAGCTGGCGGGCGGCGTCATCGTCCTGGCCGGCGTCATCCTGGCCCGGGCCCGGCCGCGGAAACGGGTCGACCTGCATCGAACCAGCCGGGTGCCGCGTTCGTTTGGTCGAAGGGAGCGCAGTCTTGGCCGTGCCATGAGGTGAGGAGATTGGTGTCTGCATCGCGGGCCGAGGTGGAGCCCAGACTGGCCGCGATCCGGCCCGCGTGGTGGCGGCGTCTGTGCCCGTCCTCGTTCGGGGTGGCCGCCGTGACCGTCGTCGTCTTGTGGGCCGCCGTCGCCGATCTGCTCCGGCAGGGCCGTCTGGAGACGGTGCTCTCGGCCGGGCGGGCCGAGCTCGCCGCTCCGCTGCTGGTGGGGCTGGTTGTGGTGACCGGGATCTGCGAGCGGATATGGCCCGCGGAGCGTCGCGCCGTCCTAGCCCGCGGCCACGTCCAGGATGCCTGCTTCGTGGCCATGCACGCGATCGTGGTGATCCCGCTGATGACGTTGCTCAGCGTCGGCGCGGCGGCACTGATCAGCAGGTACGCGGGATGGATCGAGCTGCGGCCGGCGCAGCACTGGCCAGGGTGGCTGCTGGTCCCGCTCACCGTCGTGGCGATGGACGGGGCCAACTGGCTGGCTCACTACGCCGATCACCGCCTCGGTTTCCTCTGGCGTTTTCACGCCCTGCATCACAGCCAGGAGGAGCTGAGCGTGCTGACGTCGTTCCGTGCTCACCCTCTCATGCACACCACCGGGTTCCTGCTGGCGGCGGTCCCGGTCGTGGCCCTGATGCCGACGCGAGCGATCGCTCCGGTGGTGATCACGATCTATGTCTGCATCGGCACTCTGCAGCACGCCAACCTGCGCTGGACGTTCGGCCCGGTGGGCCGGATAGTGGTGAGCCCCGCCTACCACCGGCTGCACCATGCGCCGGACACTCAGCGGGTCAACCTCGGCGTCGTGCTGACGATCTGGGACCTGCTGGGCGGCCGTGCGGTCTTCCCCTCTCGCGGCGATGCCGCGGGAGCTACCGGGCTGGCTGGCCGGCCGGTCCCGGTCGAACAGGACGATTCGGCGCGGCCCGCCCTGCGGCTCTTGGGCGGCCAGCTCATCGAGCCATTCCAGGGACAGGCCTGAACCACCCGGAATCGTCCCAGACCCCGCCCGGGCGGGCCGGTAGGCTCCGGCTCATGGTGAAAGACCTAGAGGACCCCAGGCGGACCGAGCCGCCCGCGGACGGTCTGGGCGAGCGGGAGACGCTCGAGGCATGGCTGGAGTTCCACCGGGCGACGCTGCTGCTCAAGTGCGAGGGGCTTGACGATCACGCGCGCAAGGCGCGCCCCGTGGCGACCTCCAGGCTGTCCTTGCACGGCCTGGTCCGCCACATGGCCGAGGTCGAGCGCTTGTGGTTCAGGCGAATCCTGCAGCGGGAGCCCGGCGCCCCGTACATCTGGTTCGACCCCGCCGTCGAGGACAGCGAACTGATCCCCCTCGACGGCGCGCGGTGGGACGCCGACCTGGCCGCGTGGCAGGACGAGTGCCAGGCGAGCCGGGAGGCGGCCGCCGCCCGCAGCCTCGACGACACCGGCCTCACCCCGGTGGGTGAACCCTGCTCCCTGCGCTGGATCTACGTCCACATGATCGAGGAGTACGCTCGCCACAACGGGCACGCGGACCTGATCCGTGAACTCGCGGACGGCGCGGTCGGCTGGTAGCCGGGCCTGGCGACGCGAGTTCCCTGCGAATGATCGCGCCTGCGGTCCTAATCCGCGCGTGCGCATTGCCTGGCGAAACTGGTCATGATCGTCTGGCCGGGGCCGGTGAGGATGGACTCGGGGTGGAACTGCAGACCGTCGATGGGCAGGGTGGCGTGCCGCAGCGCCATCGGTATCCCGCCGCGGGTCCGCGCGGCGACCTGGAGGCACGGGGGAAGGGTCTGCTCGCCAATGATCAGGGAGTGGTAGCGAGTGGCGGTGAACCGGCGCGGCAGGCCCTCGAAGAGGCCGCGGCCATCGTGGGTGATCACCGATGTCTGGCCGTGCACTGGCCTTGGCGCGGCGATGATCGCCGCGCCGTAGGCTGCGGCGATGGCCTGATGCCCTAGGCAGATCCCGAGCAGCGAAATGCCGGAGGCCGCGCACGCGCGGACCATGTCGATGCTGATCCCGGCGTCGCCGGGCGCGCAGGGTCCGGGGGAGATCACGACTCCGGCGGGGCGGCGGTCCGTGATGTGACCGGCGGTGACCTCGTCGTTGCGTACAACCTCGACGGTGCAGCCCGCCGATGCCAGGTAGTGCGCGAGGTTGTAGGTGAAGGAGTCATAGTTGTCGACGATCACGACCGTCGTCGTGGTCGCGCTGCGGCTGGCCGGAGCTGGCTCGCACCGGACGGTTCGCGGAACGTGGTCACGGCGAGCCCTGGGCCCTGGGCCGGCGGAATCTGCCATGTCGGCGGCCAGCGCTGCGGCCAGCCGGACGGTGGCGGGCCCGGGTCCGGCGGGTATCACCGTGCCGGCCACCGAGCGGACGGGCAGCAGGCCGTGGACCGAGTTGGTAAGGAAGACCTCGCTGGCGGCAGCCAGATCGCGCCGAGTGAGCGGCGTGACCTCAGCGTGCAGGTCGGCGGCTGCAGCGAGGCGGAGCACCGCTGCGCGCGTGACGCCCGGCAGCAGTCGGCCGTCTGCCGGCGCTGTGCGCAGCACGCCGCCGGTGACAGCAAAGACGCTGGCCCTGTCCGCCTCGAGCACTTGACCGTCGGTGTCTTCGATGAGAAGGAACGCGGCTGGCTCGCTGGCCGCGGCTCGCGCGAGCTGGGCGAGGAGACGGCGGTCAGCCCATTTGTGGCCGCCGATCCCGCCGGGGATGACGACTGGGACGAGATCCACCGGGCCCGGCGGGCTGTCGAGGGGGACGACTTCGATGGTGGCGTGCAAGGGTCCGCCGAGCGGCCGCACAGTGATACGGAGCCTGCCGGTGGGGCGCCGTGCCAGGCACCCGGCCAGGTCATCGGCCAGCCGGGGCGGCAGCGGCTTGCCGAACAGCAGCCGCGCGCTGCCGTCCAGACGGCTCAGGTGGTGACCGAGCCGGTCGGCAGTGCCGTCCCGGACTGCAACCGAGGTGAAGATCCCGGCCGCCGGTCGGGGCAGCAGGGCCGGATCGCACCACGCCGGAAAGCCCTGCGCCGGGCCAGCCCCCTTCGCCTGCGGCGAGGCTGGCCTGAGGGCGATGCGTCCGCCCAGGGCGGCGATCAGCGGGCTGGCCTTGGCCAGGCACTCCCGGTACTCCTCGCCCGGCCGCGAGGCCACGACTATGCCGCCGCCGGCGCCGAGCCAGACCCGGCCAGTGCTGAACTCGAAAGTGCGGATGGCGACGCTGAGTTCCAGCCCGGCTACGGGGCTGCGGTACCCGATCGCGCCGGTGTAGACCTCCCGTGGCGTCGCCTCCAGCTCGCCGATGATCTCGACGGCCCGCACCTTCGGGGTGCCGGTCACCGATCCGGGCGGGAACGCGGCCCGGACCAGGTCGCCGTCGCCCGCACCGGGACTGAGCTGACCAGCGACCTCGGAGACCAGGTGCCAGACGCCCGGGTGCGGTTCCCCGGCAGCGAGCCCGGGCACCACGACGCTGCCCGGCACGCAGATCCGGCTCAGGTCGCTGCGCATCAGGTCGACGATCATGACATTCTCGGC
>JASIJN010000045.1 GCA_030050125.1 Streptosporangiaceae bacterium
GTCCAGCGCGAGCTTGCGGATGCTCTCGGCGCTCGTCCCGTCGGGTGCCCGGTGCGCCACGAACGAGGCCCCGGCCACGTCGGCCGCGCCGCGGGCCAGCTCGGCCGCGGCGTCGAGCAGGCGGGCCGAGTTCAGCCGCTCCAGGTCGCGCTGCGCGTCGCGGAGCCGGGTCACGATGCCGGCGACCCGTTCCGGCAGCTCCTCGCGGCGCGCCTTCAGCTGCTCGGAGAGCTGGCTGACCAGGACGCTCTCCCGGGCCAGGAACCGGAACGCGTCCATGCCGACCAGGGCCTCGACCCGGCGCACGCCGGAGCCGATCGAGGCCTCGCCGAGGATCTTGATCAGGCCGAGCTGCCCGGACCGGGCCACGTGGGTGCCGCCGCACAGCTCCCGGGAGTAGTCGCCGACCTCCACCACCCGGACCTGCTCGCCGTACTTCTCGCCGAACAGCGCCAGCGCGCCCATGGCCCTCGCGTCGTCGATGGTGGTGTGGAAGGCCCGGACGGCCAGGTCGTTGGTCAGGACCTGGTTGACCTCGTCTTCGGCGTCGGCCAGCACCGACACCGGCACGGCGCCCATCGAGGTGAAGTCGAACCGGAACCGGCCGGGCGAGTTCTCCGAGCCGGCCTGGGCCGCCGACTCGCCCAGCGCGCCGCGAATCGCCCGGTGCACCAGATGCGTGGCCGTGTGCGACCGGGAGATGGCCCGCCGTCGCTCGACGTCGATCTCGGCGTACACGGGCGCCCCGACCACGATCTCGCCCGACGTGACCCGGCCGCGGTGCACGATGAGCCCGGGTACCGGCGTCTGCACGTCCAGCACCTCGACCACGGCGCCCGCGGCCGCCCCGCTGCCGGTGGCCCGGATCACCCCGGCGTCGGCCAGCTGGCCGCCGCCCTCGGCGTAGAACGGGGTCCGGTCGAGCACCACGTCGACCTCGGTGCCCTGGCCCGCCGCGGGCACCGAGACGCCGCCGACCAGCAGGCCGGTGACGGTGGCGTCGTCGGTCACCTGGTCGTACCCGGTGAACACGACCCGCCCGGAGCGCTCGAGCAGCGAGGCCAGCACCGAGATGTCCGCGTTGCCGGTCTTCTTCCCGGCCGCGTCCTCCTTGGCCCGCTGCCGCTGCTGCGCCATGAGCCTGCGGAACTCGCCCTCGTCCACCGACAGCCCCTGCTCCGCGGCCATCTCCAGGGTCAGGTCGATCGGGAAGCCGTAGGTGTCGTGCAGCTGGAAGGCCTGCTCGCCGCCGATGGTCTCGACGCCGCGGCGCCTGGTCTCCTCGACCGCGGCGTCGAAGATGGCGCTGCCGGTGCGCAGCGTGCCGAGGAACGCGGCCTCCTCGGCGTCGATGATCGTGTGGATGTGCGGGGCGTCGCGGCGCAGATCCGGGTACTGGTCGGCGAGCGCGTCGATCGCCACCGCGGCCAGCTCATGCAGGTAGCGGTCGTCCTCCCCGCCATGGCTGCCGCCCGACCCGCCGCGTTGCGCGCCCGCCAGCAGCCGGAGGTTGCGCACGCTGCGGCGCAGGATCCGCCGCAGCACGTAGCCGCGCGCCTCGTTCGACGGCACCACGCCGTCGGCGACCAGCATCACGGCCGTGCGCACGTGGTCGGTGACCACCCGCAGCGCCACGTCGGTCCTGTGGTCCCGGCCGTATCGCTGCTCGGTCAGCTCGGCCGCGCGGTCGAGCACCTTCCACATGGTGTCGATCTCATAGATGTTGTCGACGCCCTGCAGCAGCGCGGCCATCCGCTCCAGGCCCATGCCGGTGTCGATGTTGCGGGAGGGCAGCTCGCCCGCGACGTCGAAGTCGGTCTTGGCCCGGACCGCGGCGAGCTGCTCCTGCATGAAGACCAGGTTCCAGACCTCGAGGTAGCGGTCCTCGTCGGCGACCGGCCCGCCCTCGCGGCCGTACTCGGGACCGCGGTCGTAGTAGATCTCCGAGCACGGTCCGCCCGGGCCGGGCACCCCCATGTGCCAGTAGTTGTCGGCCAGCCCGCGGCGCTGGATGCGGCCCTCGGGCACGCCCACATGGTCGTGCCAGAGCTTGGCCGCCTGGTCGTCGTCCTGGTACACGGTCACCCAGAGCCGGCTCTCGGGGAAGCCGAACCCGCCCTCGGCCTCCGGGCCGGTGAGCAGCTCCCAGGCGAACGGGATGGCCAGCTCCTTGAAGTAGTCGCCGAACGAGAAGTTCCCCAGCATCTGGAAAAAGCTCGCGTGCCTGGTGGTCTTGCCCACTTCCTCGATGTCGGCCGTGCGCACGCACTTCTGGGCGCTGGCGGCCCGCCGGAACGGCGGGGCCAGCTGGCCGAGGAAGTACGGCTTGAACGGGACCATCCCGGCGTTGACCAGCAACAGCGTGGGGTCATCGGCGATCAGGCTGGCCGAGGGCACCACGGTGTGGCCGCGCTGGGAGAAGTAATTAAGGAAACGGCGGACGATCTCTGCCGACTCCATCAACGACCATCCTTCGCATAATCGGTGCCGGGATGCGCGCGGCGCCGGCGTTCCTCGCCTGGGGCCGCCCCCCG
>JASIJN010000046.1 GCA_030050125.1 Streptosporangiaceae bacterium
GAACACGGTGGGCTCGACGAACCAGCCGCGGTCCAGGCCCGCGGGCCGGCCGCCGCCGGCGACCAGGCGGGCGCCGTCGCTGCTGCCCTTGGCGATGTAGCGCTCGACGCGGTCCCGCTGGGCCTGCGACACCATCGGCCCGATCAGCGTGGCCGGGTCCAGGGCGTCGCCGACCTTCAGCGACGAGGCGAACGCCGCGATGGTGTCGACGATCTCTTCGTAGCGGGAGCGCGGGGCCAGGATCCGGGTCCCGGCATAGCAGGTCTGCCCGTTGTTGATCAGCGTGGCGGCGAACAGGTTGTTGCCCACGCGGGTGAGATCCAGGTCGGCGTCGTCCAGGATGATCGCCGCGGACTTGCCGCCGAGCTCCAGGCTCACCGGGCGGAGCAGCCGGCCGCACACCTCGGCGATCTGCCGTCCGGCCGCCGTGGAGCCGGTGAAGGCTACCTTGTCGATGTCGTGGTGCTGCACGAGGTACGCGCCGACGTCCCGGCCGCCGGGCACGATGCTGACCACGCCCGGCGGGATGCCCGCCGCCAGCACGGCCTCCGCGAACACGTACGAGTCGAGCACGGTCTCCGGCGACGGCTTGAGCACGATCGTGCACCCGGCGGCGAGCGCCGGCGCGTACTTGAACGAGGCCAGCGTCTGCGGATAGTTCCACGGGACGATGGCGCCGACGACCCCGGCCGGCTCGTGCCGGATGATCAGGTCCCCGCCGAGGAACCTCGGGCGTTCCTCCTCCACCGGTGCGTCGGCAACCAGACCAGCGACGTAGCGCAGCACGCCCACCGCGGTCATGCCCTCGATGCCGACCGACAGCGATATCGGCATGCCGTTCTGCGCGCTGACCAGGCGTCCCACCTCCGCGGCGCGGGCCTCGAGCTCGGCCGCGAGCCGCTCCAGGCTGGCGGCGCGGCGCTGCGGTTCCCAGCCAGACCAGCCCTCCGGGTCGTCGAACGCGCGGCGCGCCGCGGCCACCGCCGCGTCCACGTCGGCCTCCCGCGCCTCGGGGACGGAGCCGATGGGCTCCTGCGTGCTCGCCGATGTCACCGGAATCCGCGCATCGGAACTCGGGCGGACCCATTCGCCGCCGATGAACAGGGAGTCGTAGCTGGCAGACATCGGGCCTCTTCGTGGTCGGGAGTCAGGACGGGACGCTCATGACGTGGCTTTCGGTGAACTCGAGCAGTCCTTGCCGTCCGAGTTCGCGGCCGATGCCGCTCTGGTTGAACCCGCCGAACGGGGCGCGCTCATCCACGGCGGTGGCATTGTGGTTGTTGAAGAAGGTCACGCCGGTGCGCAGCTGCCTGGCCACCCTCATCGCGTGCTCGGTGTCGGCTGACCATACCGATGAGCACAGCCCGGACCAGGTGTCGTTGGCGAGGGCAACCGCTTCGGCCTCGTCGTCGTAGGGGATCAGTGGCAGCGCGGGGCCGAACTGCTCCTCTGTAACGATCCCCAGGTCAGGCGCCGGGTCGAGAACGAGCGAGGGGAGGAGGTAGTTGCCGTCGGTGTCGCCGGCGATCTCGCCGCACGTAAGGACCCAGGCGCCGGCCGCGCGCGCCTCGTCGCACAGGCCGGCCACGTAGTCGCGCTGGCGTGCGGTGTTGAGCGGACCCATCGTGGTTCCCGGGTCCAGCCCGGGTCCGACCCGCGTCCCCTCCAGGGCGGCCCGGAGGCCGTCGACGACTTCGCCGAGCCGGCTTCGCGGCAGATACAGCCGCTTGACCGCCATGCAGACCTGTCCCGTGGTCATGAACGTGGCCGAGCTGAGACGGCCGAACGCCGCCTCGTCCAGGTCCGCGTCGGGGAGGATGATCGCCGGGTCGTTGCCGCCGAGCTCGAGGGTGACGTTCGTGAGGGTGGGGGCTGCCATCGCCATGATGCGGCGCCCGCCGCCGACGCTGCCGGTGAAGCAGACGTGCCTCACGCGCGGGTCGCCGACGACGATCGGGCCCAGGATCTCGTCGGCGCCGGTGACGACGTTGAGGACGCCCGGGGGCAGGGACCGCACCACGTGCCGCAGCGTCTGGACCGAGGACAGCGGTGCGGTGGGAGGCGGCTTCACGATCACCGTGTTGCCCGCCATCAGGGCGTACGGCAGGCTCGCCGCGAGGATCGCCAGCGGCCAGTTGAACGGGTAGATGATCGTTACGACGCCGACAGGGACCTTCGCGATCGTGGTCGAGAACGGCGGACCCGAGATCAGCTCGGGCTGGTCCAGCGCCGGCGCGAACTCGGCCGCCTGGTGGAACCGCCCGGTGAAGACATGCAGGTCGATCGCGGCCTCGAACCGGATCTTCCCGTTTTCCCTGGACAGGATGTCCGCGCGCTCGTCGGCGTCGGCGTCGAGGCCGTCGAGCGCCTTGAGCACGATCGCGGTGCGCTCGCTGGCCGACAGCGCCGCCCAGGCCGGCCATGCGTCCTGCGCGGCCTCGACGGCGGCCTCGGCGTCGGCCGCCGAGGCCGCGGCCGCGTAGCCCACCACCGCTCCGGTCCGGGCCGGGTCGTAGACGGGGAAGGTGGCGGTCGCGGGCCGCTCCTCTCCGGCGATGAGCAACGTGGTGCGGACCGGGGTGGCGTCTGCTGTCATGTGATCTCGTCCCTGCTGAGCGTTCCGTGCCGGATCGGCGCTTTGACGTCGGCCGCCAGGCTGACCGGCGGCCACCGATCATTCCCGTGGCCCCTGATCACTCCCGCGACCTTCGGCCGCCCTGTCTCCTGACCGTCTCCTGAACCGTCTCCTCAACCCTAGTAGTCTCGTTGTGACTACTAGGCTAAGTTCGGCCTGAGCAGGCGCCAAGAAGCGGTCCGACAAACCCGGTGGATGCAAACCTGGGCCATCCGACAAGGGTCGCCTGGCGGGTTCACTGCCCGGGCGAGGCGGGCCCTCCCTGTCCGGGTGCTGGGAGGCCGTCGCGTCCCGGCTTGCCTTCCGGTCCCCCGTCCGGGGTGCTCCTGGGTCGGCCCGGCTTGCCTTCCGGTCCGCGCCCGGGGTGCTGGCGGGCCGTCCCCGTCCCGGGCGCATACATCAGGCGGCCCGGGCCCGTCCCCCAATAGGGTGGGTGATCCCAACGCTGCTCTTGTTTCAGCATGGGCGGCCCATCGACGTTATTGGCCGGGTCGGCGGGCGCCTGGCTGGCGGGCGCCATATGGGAAGTTTGTCCGCATATATCTGGCGCGATCGCGGCCGCGACGAGGCGGGTTCTGGCCCGTCGATATTCCGGCTGTCCGTTAACAGGCATAGGTGCTGCCCGAAACGGGCCTGGGTGCTCTCTGTGGCCACGATCGAAGGCGGTCGAACAGTCCTCGGGGTACCCAGCGGAGATACACCTGCCTCGCCGACCTGTTCGGTCGGCCTGCCCAGGGCGCCGTGCGCTCGAAGAGCGGGGGTTCCGAGCGCGTTGGTCGGCTGGTGCCCAGGAATCCGGCTGCTTCTCGAGTGGTAAGCCGCCGGGCTGAGGTCACGGGACAAAGGGCCCGGCCGCTGATGGCTCTCGCCCCTGCCCGCCCGCGCTGCCCGGCATTCAAGCTGTTAATGCAGGCGGTGGAGGGTGATGATCATGACTGGTGACACCCGGCCGGGCGGGGCGCTGTCGCGGATGGCCCGGTTGCTGATCGGGCGGAACGCGCTGCGACGGCCCTGCGACCGGGCCGAAGGCGTCATCGTGATGCTGCTGGCCGTCCTGTTCCTCGCCGCGCTGGCCGCCGCACCCAGCTTCGGTGAGCATCTCTACCAGTCCCAGCGCGCAGGCGCGGCTCACCTCCACCAGGTTACGGCGGTGCTGACCCAGAATGGCCCGTCCGACAGCTACGTGGCGCTCGACGGGGTGGCGACGGCCCGCTGGCGCGCTCCAGACGGTCACGAGCGAACGGGCATCCTCTCCACCAATACGGTGCCCGCCATCTCTGGCGCAACGGCCGGTACCCGCGTGCCGGTGTGGCTGACCAGCTCCGGGCAGCCGACAGCGGCGCCGGTGAGCGCCGTGGACTCTCTGTTCGCCTCGGTCGTGATCGCGGCGTGCGCGGTCTGCGGTGCTGCGATCGCTCTGCTCGTTTGCTACGGGCTGTGCCGTGTGGTGCTCGACCGCCGGCGCCTCGCCGCCTGGACGTCGGAGTGGTCCCTGATCGGCCCCCTGTGGACGAGCCGCCGCTGACCGGCCTGGTCCGGCTCGGTCCGTTATTCGCCAGGCGAGCCGCGGCGCCCGATCATGCGGCCAGCGCCTCCTTTTCGATCCGCACGAACCAGTAAGCCGACTCCGCGGCTTGCACGCAGGCCCGCGCGCTGCTCGCCGGGACCTTGTCCTGGATCGCCGCGACCACGCTGTCGAGTCTGACGACGCGGCTCAGCGCGGCGAACCCGCCGACCATGCTGGCGCAGCGGACCAGGCCATCCAGGGCACCCGGGCCCAGGCGCGCGGCGGGCAGGATCAGCGCGCGGTCGCGGCAAAACCGCTCCACGCGTTCGGCAACGCCGAGGTCGCCGAACCCGCAGGCCGCGTTCACGAGCAGGTAGGCCTCTGAATGCAGTCGGCCGAAGACATCCGCGCGACGCAATTCGGCCGGATCGTGGACGATCAGGGCGTCTATCGGCCGCTGTTCCTCGGCCCTCGGCATGGCGCCGTCGATCACGCACACCGAGACGGCACGGCCGTCCCCGGACGTGACCGACGCTGCGGCTTGCCTTCCCTCCGCCCGAGCCGCGGCCGCCAGCAGCTCCGCGATGCCCCGGACCTCCTCGGCGCTGTTCCCCTGAACTCGTGTGCTGAACATCCGGCCAACCTTTCAATCGCTACTGATCACGGTGTTTAGCGGGGGCGGCGGGGTGGATGACGGCGACGGGGGACGGGGTGGACGGCGGGTCGGGGAGCGGGGCGTGATGGAGCGAGTCGGCGGTGGACGATGGCGACCCGGGACGGGGCGTGACGGAGGAAGTCATCGCGGGTGGACGACGGCGACGGGGCACGGCGCGTGGTGAAGCAGGGCCTCGCTGACCGAGCCAAGCGCCATGCCGCGCACACCACCCCGGCCGCGCGACCCCACGACCAGCATCTGGGCGTCGCGCGCGGCGGTCAGCAGCGCGGCGCGCGCGTCGCCAAGGGCGATCTGGTGGAGCACGGCGACCTCGGGATGCTCCTTCTCCCGCTCGGCCATGGTTCGCTCGGCATCGTCCCGCAGCCCGCGGTCGCCGCCCAGGCATCCCGGTGCGTCGCCCAGGGCGCACACCGCCAGCAGCGGAGCGTCTCGCAGCGTGGCCTCCTCGAATCCGAAATCGAGCGCGGCCAGCGAGCCCGCCGAACCGTCCGCGCCCGCCACGACCGGGCCCGGGACGTAGCCGGCCGCCGGCCGCCAGTGGCCGCGTACCACCACCACCGGGCCGCGCGCGTGCGCAGCCACCTGCCAGCTGACCGATCCCAGCAACAGCCCGGCGAGGCCTCCGTGGCCGCGGCATCCGACGACTACCATCTCGGCCGCTCGGCTGCGCTCGCATAGCGCCGCCGCGGCAGGTCCGCTGGCGAGCAGTGGCCGCACCTCTGCCGCGCCCATGAGGGTCTGCGCGCGGCGCAGCCCCTCCGCGATGACCTTCTCGCTGCCTCGCCGGGCGAGGTCGAGGACGGCCGCCTCGCTGGCCAGGAACCCTGGCGTCCAGGCATGGCAGACCGTGAGCACCGTCTCCCGGCACCGCGCTTCCCTGGCTGCCCAGATCAGCGCCTGCTTGCTGCCGGGCGATCCGTCGTAGCCGACGAGTATCCCGTCGCCAGTGCCGCTCATGGCTTCCTCCATAGGCCAGCCTCCACGCTGGCCGGCCGTCGCCGTCCGGACCAGGGACGGCGGGCCTGGGTGCCCGGGACGTTCGTCGGTGACGACTCGGGCAGACGGGTGCTTTCGTGTCGAGAACTCGGGGGAGCCAGGGTCAGCCGACGGCTAGGTCGCGCTGGTACCAGGTGCCCGACTTACCGCCGAGATCGGCCGGGGTGGCCGGGCCAACCGCGACGAACCCGGTCTTGGCCAGCACTTTCTGGGACGCGGCGTTGTCGTGGGAGGTGGCCGCCCGCAGTGTGCGCAGCCCGTGCCGCGCCGCCGCGATCCGGCATAGCTCCCGGACAGACTCGGTCGCCACGCCGCGGCCGGCGACCTGCTGCGCGACCCGGTAGCCGAGTTTGGCAGTGCCGTCGTCGAGGTCGTACAGGTTGAACCGGCCCAGAACCGAGCCGTCATCGGCGACGAGCACGTAGAAGGCACAGATGCCGGCCTCTTGCTCAGCTAGCAAGGCGCGGTGCCGGTCGGGGAACTGGTCGAAGAACTCGTCGCCGCGGTCGGAGATCGAAGCAGCGAAGTAGGCACGGTTCGCCAGCTCGAAGGCCAGGACCGCCGGGGCATGGCCAGCATGCAGTTGCTCCAGCTCGGGCACCGCCCGACCCTACCCAGATGGCGCGCTGCGGCCAACTGAGTTTGGCCCGGGAGTTTGGCCCGGGCGGGCTGGGCCCTGGCGTTGCGCGAGTTATCTTCGTGGCTGCCTGGTTTGTCGCTGCCAGCGCAGGCGGTGCCGGGGGCTGCGGGCTGGCTCGGTGATCAGGGTGCTGTGATCACTGCAATTCCACGCGAAGGTCAGACGCGACACCGGCGCACAGCTCACGGATGCCGACACCCAATGCTTTGGCCATCGTCTTCTCCGGCCACCAGTCCGCGGGAAGGAGCCTGGTGCGTTCCAGCGTCACCCGCCGTGCCGGGCCCGCGTCCTGCACAAGCTGCGCGCCATTCCCAGGATCCGGCAACGGGACCATTGCCACGTATGTACCGCTCGCCGGCAGTCCTGTCAGCACCGCCTTGCTGAGATGAATGCCCTCCACGATCCACGCTGCCTCGTCGGCAAGCAACGCCTCGTGATAGCGCGCGCAATAACACGCGAATGCGTACAATACATCATGTTCATTCGGAAAGCCGAGTGGATAACGCGATAGGGTCCATGGCGTAAACACACCGTACATTTCCGACGTGGGCGGCAGCGGGACCTCCGGCGCCGTGACCACGGCCCGGAACACCGCCGGAACTCCCACTCGGGTCGCGAGCCGACGCAGCGCGCCCGTGAGCGGCTCGGCGAGTTCCAGGAACTCCGCCTTCCGTTGCGGGTGTTGCACGGTCTCCTCGTAGACACATATGGTCAACGCCGCGGTGCTGCCGAGCGCCTTCGCGACCGCGAGCGCGAGCGCTACCTCCCAGATCACCGAGACCGGAAGCTTTGCCGCGTCGCCGCCCGAACGGCCGATGCACGGGTGCGCCACGATCGCGCCCGGCTTTTCTGACCGTGCGCCCGGCCGCCACGCGGCGGCGAGCTCCGCGACCGGGCCGAGCCCTTTCACCAGATCGCTCGACACCGGTTGCAGCCCGAGTGCGGTCCACAGATCCGGCGTCCCCTCCGACATGCCCACGACCCGAGTCGTCGCCGCGGCCCGGTACTCGCTGAGAAAAGCGCTCATCCCAGCAGCCCGATGCCGGCCAGCCTGTCGACGCCGATTCCGAGGCAGAAGGAACCGGCGTCAGCGGCCACGAACGTATTGCCGTGGTCATTCAACGACGCGAACGGAACTTTATCGCGCCCTTCGGCCCATTGCCACTCGAGCTTACGCGACATACCTGGCGTGAAGCCGTCATGCGCTTCTACCCAGCTACCTTCGGCCAGCGCGGCAAGTTGCCTATCCGTAAGGTCCCGCAACGCGTCCCACATCTGCCCGCGGAATACATCGCTGCCGGTCACGACCACCTCGTAAACACGGTATGCCTCGAGCCTGCCTCGCAGATCGAACCGCCGGGAAGGCTCGTGGCGGTAAGCGTAGCCAAGACCGGCATATACGGCGTCGTGCGAGCCGGGTAGCTCGGCCAGCAATTGAAGGCACGCCGCATGCGCCAGGTGCCCGTCCGTCAGGCCAGATGCGACCGCCTGAGGGTGGTCTACGCCGACTGCGCTGTTGGTGGCCATGGGATACCAGACCGGTATCGCGTCAAGAGCAGCGGTCGCATCGTCGAGCCGCGCGACGAACCGCCGGATGGCGTCCGCGGCCGCACCGATCGCCAGCACCGAGCCAGAGCCACTCGATATCGGCCGCTGCGCCGACAGAGGCTCGCTACTACTCGTCCGGTTACTTTCACCGCGGCCGATGCCCAGCGCCATCTCGTCGGCGGCGGTCCGGGCCACGACACCGGCCGGGCCAAGGCGACGAGTCAAGTCATTCATGAGATCCGGGCCGACCGGTGTTCCCGGCACCGACCGGAACCAGAGGCGGTCGCTGCCTCGGATCGCCACACTGGCGACGTGCTCGGCGAGGGAGCCAACCGTGGCCAGCACATCGAGGGTGAAGCCGTCTCCCAGCCAGAGCCCGAAGCGCGCCTCGCATGCCACCAGCAGTTCGGTGAGCGCGAGCGAGTCGAGCCTGCCAAGAAGGTCCTCGTCGCTGTCGGTGTGGAACGCGTGCACCTCGCTCAGCCAGGCGATCGCCCAGCGGGCTACGGTTTGCTCGGTAACCGGAGGGATCGCGGAACCCGGCTGAGTCACGACGGTGACCCTGCAGGAGCGACAGCGGTCGAGTGGTCCAGGATCGTTTCACGTCGTGCCATGTAGCCGCCAGCCTCTCCGGCGATCGCCACCAGGGGAACAGATCCGAGTACCCGCCGTGCAACGAGGCAGCGTGGCGCGAAGCTGACGCGGGTGTGATGGCGGAGGAGGGCACCTCCTTGGAGGAACCGCCCTGAAAGGACAATGGAGTCATTGTAGACGAAAGATCCGCGGGGGCGCGGCCCAGTCACCGGGCCTGATGCGGCTCACGGCGGCACGTCGAGCCGGCTCGAGATCCGGGCCGGGCGAGTATCCTTTAGCGAATGGCACGGTGGGCTGCGGCGAAACTCGCCCGCGTGAGCGAGGCGCCATGCCGGGCGGCCTGCGGCGATGAATAGCTGAGCCAAGCGGCGCGGGCCGCGGCTGGTGACCACCCGGATTACCCCGAGCGGAGTGTCGTAAAGGATGATCACCCAGTTCGACCGACCAGAGGCCTACGTGGCCGCCGCCGCGGCCATTGCGGACGACCCGGGCCAAGCCGAGCTGGGCATACCGATCCTGTGCCGGCCTGGGTCACCGCTGGACGCGCTGGTGTCCCGGTGGTCCCCCGAGCTCGGGCAGATGGCTTCGCGGCCACGTGCTGACAACGCCGGGCGGAATGTCATCGTCGTCGGCGATGATCCGGTCGCCGTGGGAGCGGCCGCGATGCTCGCTGCCCTGACCGGAGGCGACGTGCAGAAGGTCCCGACCGTGCGGCGACTTCCAAGGCTGATGCGGGCGGGAAGCGGGCGACGGCGGGGCTCGGCGGTGGTTGTCGGGCTCGGGAAGGCACTTGATCTGAGTAAGGCGGATCCCACCGCCTTTCTCGACCTTGGTGCTCCGAGAGGGCTCCTTGGCTTCCTCACGGCCAGGGACCAGGAGTCTTTGACGTGGCTGGTCGCCAAGAGCCTCCTCAGCTCGCAGGTCCCGGGAACCGGCCAGATTTTGCTGCTTCCCGAGCGCGCTGCCAAGGGAGTTGCGGATGTCGACATGGCCTGGACCCAGGTTGAGGCGCTGTGCGGCAAAGCCGCCGAGCATGCCCTGGATAACCTGCTCCAGGACGGTCGGCCCCGGGCTTTGATCGCGGTGGAGGCGCACGGCCGGACGGATCACCTCGGGATCGGCAACGGTATTATCTGCGGTGATCGCCTGGCTCATCTCGGTTATTCGAGCGGACCTGAAGGAGCGGGCCGGGTTCCGCAATGCGCGTTCGGCCATGGCTGTTTCAAAACCGGGACCAGGGTGGCCATTTCACAGTTGCCGGCCTGGGCGCTTTTCCTGCATAGCTGCACCAGCTTGCACATAGAAGCTGATATGTACGAGGAGTCGTTTCTGCTCGCCTTCGCAGCCGTGGAGGGCCTGGCCAGGCATGTAATTGGAGCTATCCGGCCGATGCACGACATCGGTCACGCGGTCGAAATGATCTCAGCTCTTGCCGCCGCGGGCGCCCCGGCCGGCGAGGCAGTCCGTCTGCTCAACGTCTCGTATGCGCAGCACCGCGGCGAGCCCGCTCCTTACCTCTTGCTCGGAGACCCGGACCTGCCGCTGGCCGAGCCCGGCCCGGGCCTGCCTGCGTGGCGGCACGTCAGCTTGGGCGCCGATGCTGCCGCGTTGCCGCTCGATGGCAAGTCAACTGCCATGCTGGCCACCCTGCCGCGGGTGGCCGGCGTCGGAGACGACGTGCCGGACTCCGTCGGCACGCTGACCGTCCGCCACCCCGACGAGACCGAGATCCTCGCCTGGAGATACGGCGGGCTCCTGCCTGAAGCCGCGCTGCCGATTCGCGATGTCGAAGACCACGTGGCAGCAGGCGTTGGCGCGCGCTGGGATCACGTCGATCACGGCATCGCGATGGCTGACATGCTGGGACTACTGCCCTCCGGCCTCAGGGCAAGAGTGAACGAACTTCGCGAACACGCGGCAGCCGTGGGCATGGCTGAATACGAGTCGCGTTTCTTCCCGGGGCGCATTCGCAAGCTCGAAGACGGAGTTACCGCGCTTGATGAGAAGATCCGTGACTGTGATCGCGCTCTTATGAATGCGCTGCTAGGCACGGAGGGGCCTTACTTCGATGCGGAAAAGCACCTCGAGGGTGATTATCTTGCCATCGATACGGTATACGGAGAGCAGGTCTGCTGGTGTGGTCGTGACGCGGTTATCACGCGGCTCAGGCCCCTCCTAGGAATAAGAGAGGTGCGTCGGCGGTACAACTGCATGCAGTGCGGCGATTATGCCCAGATCGCGCTGGACGGGCTCGACCTGCTCTGGGAGGCCGACGAATACGTGCCGGCCGAAGGCGATCTGGACTGCACCTTTCATCTCAGCAATCCTCGTCCGCACCTCGTGACCGGGCTACTGGCGCTCAACATATCGCCTTGGTACGGTGGCGAAGTCACATTCCGGCCGCGCACAGCGCTCATCGAATTGCCTGCGGAGGCGACCGCGACTGTCGGCGTCCAAGCCCATTTCGCGGGACTGAAGCCGCACAGGTACACTGTGGAGGCCATTCTGGTCAGCCATCTGCGAATCAACATGTACAGCAAATTCGTGCAGCTCGTGCCTGCTGGCCAGTGACACCGGCCTGACTCCAGGGGTCCGGTGAAGGTGCCGGTTCTACCGTTCGGTTGCCTGTGGCCGCGCCGGCTGAGCCGGCTGCTTGCCGGTGGCCTGGGCTTCGATGAAGGCGGCGATCCGGTCGTTCAGTTCATCGATCCGGTTGAAGCCGCCGTGGCTGCCGGGCACGACAGCGACCTGCGCGTGCGGCATGAGGCTTCCGCGTGCCTCGGCCTCCGCCGGGGTGAGCAGGGCGCTGCGCGCTCCGGTGATCAGCAGGACCGGCACGTCGATCGAGCGGAGTTCGTCGTCGGTGAGGACGCCTGGGAACTTCGGCTCCGCTCGGTAGCCGCGGGTGCCTGCCCACATGAGCGTCATGAGCTCCGGCAGCAGCATGGCCGGGCTGTCCAGCCACCGGGCGAGGTGGCGGCGCAGCGGCATCGGGGTGAGGCTGGCCAGGCCGCTGATGCCGAACCACCACCAGAAGCGGGCGTCGAGCCTGGTGAGCCCGGCGGGGTCGAGCAGCGTGATGGAGGCGACTCGCCCGGGTGCGCGGATCGCCTGGTTCATGGCGATCCAGCCGCCGTAGGAGAAGCCCACCAGGTGCGCCGGGCGGTCGCTGAGGTTGCCCAGGAGTTCGTCCAGCCAGGCCGCGCAGGCGGCCGGGGGAGTCATCAGGGCGCGCGGGACGCTGGGGTTCGCATCGCCGGGCATGTCGATCCCGTAGACCGGGCGGTCCTCGCCGAGCGCCGCCACGTGCGGGTACCAGGC
>JASIJN010000350.1 GCA_030050125.1 Streptosporangiaceae bacterium
ACGGGCCCGAGGGCGGCGGCCCGGACCGGGCCAGGCCCATCAGCCGGAGGGTCAGCGCCGAGTCGGCAGCGGCCTCGCCCAGGGCGTTCATCCGCCGCTTCAGCGTGCGCAGCGCCACGGCCTCGCCCCGGCACAGCTCGCACCCGGCCAGGTGCACCAGGACCCGGTCGCGCTCGTCGGCGTCGAGTTCCCCGTCGATCAGGGCCGAAAGCCGGTGCCCGAGATGGCTCACGACTGGCCTCCCGGTGCGAGACGGGCCGCTATCGGGCCCCGCGGGGCCGGGACCTCGCTCACGCGCCGCGGGCGGCGGTGTTCGAGCGCGGCGCGCAACTGGGCCCGGCCCCGGTGTATCCGGCTGCGGACGGTGCCCAGCTTGATCCCGAGGGCGGCGGCAATCTCCTCGTAGGAGAGGCCCTCGATGTCACAGAGAATGACCGCGGCCCGGTACTCGGGCGCGAGCGCCTTCAGCGCGGCCTGGATGTCGCTGTCCAGGTGCCGGTCGTCGAAGGCATCGGCCGGCGAGCGCCCCCCGTCGCCCAGGCGCGCCGCGGTCTCGTCGCCCAGGCCCTCGAACCGGATTCGCTGCCGGCGGCGGGCCATGTCGAGGAACAGGTTCGTGGTGATCCGGTGCAGCCAGCCCTCGAACGTGCCCGGCGTATAGCTGGACAGCGACCGGAAGACCCGCACGAAGACTTCCTGGGTGAGGTCCTCGGCGTCGTGGGTGTTGCCGGTCAGCCGGTAGGCAAGCCGGTAAACCCGGGCTGAGTGCGCCCGCACCACCTCGTCCCAGGTGGGAGGCGTCCATTCGGTGGACTGCAGCGGCTGGCCCTCGTTCACGGGCTATCCCCCTTCCACTGCTCCCACTCCATTGTGCAACGCCCGGGGTCCGCCGGCGCTTCCCGGCGTAAGGTCAACGGCCCGGACATCCTGTCCGTTCCCGAAGTCACGGCCGGTGAGGCTAGGCTGCGGAGCGAGAGCACGACCTCGCCCCGGAGGGAACCATCGTGAGCGCGCCGGTCACCCTGGCCTATGTCGACGACTTCCTGCCCGAGGACGAGCCGCTGCTCACGGCCAGGAGGAACGCCGCCGAGGTCGGCGGGGCCGAGCCGGTAGGACCGGTCACGGGCGCCGCCCTGCGGTTCGCGGCGGCGGCGATCGGCGCCAGGTCGGTGGTCGAGATCGGCACAGGATGCGGCGCCTCGGGCCTCTGGCTGCTCCGCGGCATGCGCCCTGGATCGGTCCTGACCAGCGTGGATGTCGAACAGGAGCATCAGCGGCTGGCGCGCGCGGTGTTCGTCGCGGCCGGCTTCCCCGCCGGCCGCTACCGGCTGATCAGCGGCCGGGCCCTCGAGGTCCTCCCCCGCCTCGCGGACGGTAATTACGACCTGGTCTTCTGTGACGCCGACCCGCATGAGTACCCCGAGTACCTGGCCGCCGCGATGCGGCTGCTGCGGTCCGGCGGCGTGGTGATCTTCGACAACGCGCTGTCGCACGGCCGCGTCGCCGACCCTGGCTGCGGCGACCCGGCCGCGGTGGCGGTGCGGGAACTCTGCGAGCAGGTGCGGATGGACGAGCGCCTCGTGCCGCTGCTGCTGCCGGTAGGCGATGGCCTGCTGGCCGCGGTCAAGCGGTCCGAGTGAACGCCGGATGCCTTCGAGTCCCCTCGGAGCACGGCTCAGCCGACGGCCGACTTGAGCGCTTCACCAAGCGCGACCGCCTCGTCCGGCGACAACTCGACCACCAGCCGCCCGCCGCCCTCGAGCGGGACCCGCATCACGATGCCGCGGCCTTCCTTGGTGACCTCGAGTGGACCGTCGCCCGTCCGCGGCTTCATCGCCGCCATCCGCCATCCCCTTTCCTACCTGGGGGCCGCAGAAGCCTCGCCGGAGGCCTGCGGCGCCTGCTCGGGTGCCTGGCGGGACCGGCCAGCCACAACCATGTCGATCAGTACCTCTATTATCCAGAGTTCCGGCCCGCAGTGCTAACGATCAGCAGTCCCACGCGATGCCGCCCGGCGCGGCGCGGCCGGGGGCCTCGCGGACCGGCGAAGGCCAGGCGACACTGGGGACGTGGACGCGAGATCGGCGCTCTTCGACCTGTACGGGGACCATCTGCGCTCGCGCGGCGCCCGGGCACCGGTGGCGGCCCTGGTCCGGCTGCTGGCGCCGCTGGGGATCACCGCCCCCGCGGTGCGCACGGCCGTGTCCCGGATGGCCAGGCAGGGCTGGCTGGTCCCGGTCCGGCTGCCGGACGGGGCGGGCTATGAGCTGACGCCACGGGCGGTCCGCAGGCTGGACGAGGCGGCCGAGCGGATCTACCGGCACGGCGACCCAGGCTGGGATGGCCGGTGGCACGTCGTGGTGGTCGAGCGGGTGCGGGAGCGGGCGCGCCGGGACCGGCTCCGGGCGGCCCTCGGCTACCTGGGGTACGCCCCGATCGACGAGACGGCCTGGATCAGCCCGCGCCCCTCGCGTGAGCTCGAGGGGCTGCTACAGACCGAACGGGTCCGGGCGGAACGGTTCGCCGCCAGCTACGACGGCGACGCCCGCGGCCTGGCCGCCCGGGCCTGGGACCTGGACGGGCTGTCCCATGCCTACCAGGGCTGGCTGGCGCTGGCCGCCACCCTGGTGGCCCCGGCCGGGCCGGACGCGCCCGACGAGGTGGTCTTCGCGGTGCGCAGCCGGCTCGTCCACGAGTGGCGGAAGTTCCTGTTCCGCGACCCGGGTCTGCCGGCCGGCCTGCTGCCCGCCGGGTGGGCCGGGCAGCAGGCGGCCAAGGTGTTCGACGTTGAATCGGCCCGGCTGCTGCCCGCAGCCTCCCGGTTCGTGGACTGCTGCCTGGCTGCTGCCGAGGATGGGCCTGCCGTGGAGGGGCCTGCCGACGAGTAGGCGCGGGTCAGGCGCTGACGGCGGCGCTGGCGGCGGCGCGCAACTCCTCGTGCGCCCACACGATCTGCTCGGCCACATCGACCAGGTCGGACATGCTCAGCCGCTGGTACTGCCCGTCCGCGGCCCGGAACGAGGCCGTGCCCGCGTGGCACCACACGGTCAGATCCTGGCTGACCGACAGCACCGACATGACCGCGGCCGGCTCGTCGGCCCGGACCATGCGCCCGCCCAGACCCCGGCCGGCCAGCATGGCCTCGAGCTCGTTGACCGCCTGGTACGAGCTGAACTCGGGCTGGCCGAAGTGGGCGGCGTCGCTGCCCGGCGGCACTCGCAGCGCGAACCAGACGGCCTTGCCGGAGACCTTCCAGCTGCCCAGCCGCCCGCGGGTCAGGTGCGCGCCCCACTCGCCGGCCGACAGCCCGTCCACCACCTGCAGGCCGCGGCCGTTCACGCCTTCCTTGGACCGCACCTTCACGTCCGGGAGGCTGCCCTTCTTCCAGCCCGGCTGGGAGTCGAAGACCTTGCACACCACCTCGCACCGCGAGCCGGTGCCGCGCAGGTAGACCCACAGCTCCGGGAAGCCGCTCACCGGCCGCTGGCTGGTCCCGCTGAACTCCACGTTTCCCTGTGCGTGCAGGGTGTTGGCCGCGAGCTCGCTGGCCATGGTGACGCCGTCGTGCACCAGGTCGCCCGGCAGTCCGATGCCGGCGACGGCCTCGCGGAACATGCTCCTCGCCGCCCCGGCGCAGGTGGGATCGAGTGGCAGGGGCCGCGCGAAGCACCCTCCGGCACTGATGCTCGCCTCGGCCAGCGATCCCTCCGTGCCGAATGCCTCGGCCAGCGGCGCCGCCATGAAACCGTGGTCAGCGGCGGAATGGCCGGCGACGCCGCGGCGGTCCGGCCCGCCCTCGGCGGGCGACGGTAGCATGGTCCTCCCGCCTTTCGGACTCAGACATCTGTGAAACACAGATTATGAGTCGGGTCCAACCCTACGCAATGGTAACGACCCAAAAAGAACCGGGCCAATGGCACGTCCATGTCGAGGCGCTAGCGCCGCGATAGTGACGGAAGCGTGGCCTCGAGGCAACAAGGAAGGGACCAGAGCCTGTAGTCACGGGGCGTGTCGAACCGGTAACGTCACACTCGCGGCGGACCGGACCCTGACCAGGCCTGGCCGCCTGGCCTCGAGACAGGCTCAGCACATGAAGAATCCCCCGGGGGGAGAGCCCGGGGGATTCTTCATGTGCGGGGATCGTGCTCAGTTCTGGCCGGGGGCTCCGAGGTCGTACCGGCCGGCCCGCGCATCCGCGAGGAAGGCCGCGAACGCGGACCTGCTGACCAGGTGGGCCCCGCCCTCCGGGCGCTTGCTGTCCCTGACGGCGATCACGCCAGGCAGGTTGGCTGCGATCTCCACGCAGCCCCCGTTCGTCGCGCTGAGACTGGCCTTGCGCCAGACGGCTCGAGACAGGTCAGACATGCTTACTCCAGTTGTTCAGCTAGATGCTTGAGGTACTGCGTGGTGTCGGCGGGCTCGAGCGCCGAATCGCGAGACCGGCTGAACCCCTCGACGTAGGCCATCACATCGTCGCTGGCGGTCACCTCCTGGATGGCGGTGTCGGATTCCAGATAGACGACGCTCGGCTCGTCGCCCTCGAAGTCGAAGATGTCGATCATGGACCACAGGCCGCGGTGCGGTCCGTCGGCGAAGCGCTGGATCCGCAACTCCACGTTCGGGTGGCTGGCCATCTTCACCAGGTGATCGATCTGCTCCCGCCGTTCGTTCTTGCTGCCCCACCGGTACATCAGCGACGCCTCGGTGATCACGGCGACCAGCCTCGGCGCGGTGCCGTCGGTGCGGTCGAGGATCTGCTGACGCCGTATCCGGGCTTCGGTCGCCCGCGCCCGCCAGGTCGGCGGCCTGGGTGCGACCCGCAGGACCGCCTCGGCGTAGTCCCTGGTCTGCAGCAGGCCGGGAACAAGGAGGGGCATGCAGACCCGGATCTGGACCGCGTCGTTCTCGAAGCCCGCGAACTCGTTCTCGAACACGTCGGAGTAGTCCCGCCACCAGGGCTTGACCCGCGCCTTCATGGCGAGCGTCTCGAGATCCGCCCGCTCGTCGTCGTCGACCCCGTAGACCCGGAGCAGGTCCCTGATGTCGCTCATCTCGGGGCGCTTCCAGTGGTTGGCCTCGAACCTGCCCACCTTGCCCCGGCCCCAGTCCAGCAGGTCGCAGACGTGGTTGGCGGTGTGCCCGGACGCGCGCCGCAATTCGGTGAGGCGGCGAGCCAGCCGCCGCTTGGCGACGGTTGCCCCGTAGGCGTCGTCGCTCATCGGCGGTTGCCTCCTTGACAGGACGTCCCTTTCAGCATAGCCCTACATAAGTTGTGAATCACAAACGTTGTCATCATCGGCTGGGCGTCGGTTTCGTCTCATTTGAGTATCGGCTGGGTCGGTTACCGTGAAGGACAGGGTAATGGCCCGGCATCGGCGGCCGGCATCGAACGTCAGCCGGCCGCGTCGTCGAACTCGCCGCCGCGCACCCCGTCAAGGAAGCACACCCACTCGTTCCTGTCGTAGACCAGCACCCGCCCTTCCGGGTCGCCGGCCACGCGCATGAGCACCCACTCCGTGCCGCGGCGCTCGCTGCGACCGCCCCCGGCACCGGCACCCCGGGCACCGGCGACGAACGCTATCTCGACGCAGCCGTCGGTCTCGCCGGACCGCCGCCAGTTCAGCGCGCCAAGGTCGATGCCCAGGCTCGAGACGGTCGGCTTGGCCGTCCCTTCAGTCATCTCGCCTCCGCTGTGCTCGGTGCTGGGGGGATCGCGGGGACATCACGGGCACCGCGACGCCACAGTAGACGCCCCTCGCCTCGTCGCGGTGCGCGCCCTGCGCGTCCGCGGCGGCCGCCGGAGCGGACCGCGGCTCGCCGATCCGGTCATGTCCTCTCCCGGTGCCGGTCACGGGCGCCGCGCGACCCCGCAGTACATCGCGCGGGACCCGTCGCTGTCGGCCGCGTCGGGGTCTTCGGCGCCCCACAGGCCCACGTAGGTGAGGGCCGCGGCGGCGCCGGGATAGGCCGGCATCAGCTCCAGCCCGTCGAAGAACCGCTCGATCTCGGCCCTGGATCGCGGGTAGGCGTGCTCGGTGGCCTGCGCGTAGGTCTCCAGGCCCGCCATAAGGGCGCGCGGCGGCAGATTCTCGTAGGTGCCGTGCGACAGCGCGAGATAGCTGCCCGGCGCCACCGCGGCCATGTAGGCGGCCACCAGGCCCCACGGGTCGGCCTCGCTGGCCACGAAGTGCACGACCGCGCTCATCAGGACCCCGGCAGGCTCGGCGAAGTGGATCAGCGAGCGCAGCCGCGGATCCGCGAGCACGGAGGCGGGGTCGCGCATGTCGCCGACGATGACGGTGGTGGTGCCGTCGCCGGCCAGGAGCGGGGCAGCCTGCGCGGCCACCATCGGGTCGATGTCCACGTACACCACGCGGATGCCCGGGGCCACCCGCTGCACCGCCTGGTGGGTGTTGTTCTGCGTGGGCAGCCCGGAGCCGATGTCGATGAACTGCCGGATTCCTCGCTCGGCCATCCACACCGCGGCCCGCCCGTGGAAGCCGCGGTTGGCCCACATGGCATCGACCACGTCCGGGGCCTGGGCCCTCAGCCGCTCCGCGGCCCGCCGGTCGACCGCGAAATTGTTGGTCCCGCCCAGGAAGTAGTCGTACAGCCGGGCCGGGCTCGGCCGGGTGGTATCCACGCCCGGGGGAGCGTCGCAGGCCTCTGTCACATCGCCTCCGTGCCCCCCATGCCTAGTCTGGCACGCTAGGTCCGGCGCACGAAAGATGCGTTGAATCGACCCTGACATCCGGTTCCTGCCATTCGCAGGCTCAGTGCGAGAATGGCCGCCCGCTGAGGCGCTCGTGCGGGAATGGCCGCACGGCGGTCACAGGGGTCACGAAGCGTACACGCCCCGGCGGAAGCAGGCCTGAAGGTGATCGTCCACCACGCCGCAGGCCTGCAGGGTGGCGTAGGCGGTCACCGGGCCGGTGAAGGAGAACCCGCGGCGTCTCAGATCCTTGGAGAGCGCCTTTGACTCCGGCGTCCAGGACGGCACCTCGTCCAGGGTCACCGGGGCCCGGTCCTGGCCGCCGGCATACGACCAGACCAGGGCGGCCAGGCCGCCGGGCAGCGTGAGCGCGGCCCGGGCGTTGCCGATGGCGGCCTCGATCTTGGCCCGGTTCCTGACGATGCGAGTGTCGGCGAGCAGCCGGACCACCTCGTCCGAGCCGAACCTGGCCACCGCCTCGATGTCGAACCCGGCGAACGCGGCGCGGAACCCCTCCCGCTTGCGCAAGATCGTCAGCCAGGACAGGCCGGACTGGAACGCCTCGAGGCAGAGCCGCTCGAACATGCCGGTGTCGTCGCGCACCGGCCGTCCCCACTCGTCATCGTGGTAGGCGAGGTAGTCGGGGCTGCCCAAGGCCCACGGGCAGCGCAGCAGCCCGTCGGGTCCAGGCTCAGCGCCCGCCGAGGTCACCCGCGCCCTCCGCTCTCGCTCTGCGGCCGCTCGCCCGGGTCCGGCTGGCCCGGCCCGGGCCGCTCCCAGGCGGACCAGGGCTGCTCGCCCGCTGGCGGGCGGGTCGG
>JASIJN010000351.1 GCA_030050125.1 Streptosporangiaceae bacterium
CGGGGTCGAACTGCCGGAGGGCCCGTACGAGACCGTGGCGGGCTACCTGCTGGCCGCGCTCGGCCACCTGCCCGGCGAGGGGGAGTCGGTGGAGGTCTCCGGCCGCAGGCTGGCGGTGACCCAGCTGGACGGCAGGCGCATCGCCCGGGTCCGGGTCGGCCGGGCCGCCGGTGTCGCCGCCGACGGGCGGCAGGAACCAGCGCCTCAGGCCGACTAGACTGACGGCCTGCGCCGCGCCGAGGCCCCGGGGGATGGGCGGCGGCGACAACCCCTGGAAGGCGGTTCCGTGCCCTCACCCGACGGGAGCGATGTCGGCGCGCAGGCGCCGGACCTCGTGCTGGTCGTCGACTTCGGCGCCCAGTACGCGCAGCTGATCGCGCGCCGGGTCCGGGAGTGCCAGGTCTACTCGGAGATCGTGCCGGCCGCGATGCCGGTGGCCGAGATGCTGGCCCGGCGGCCCAGGGCCATCATCCTGTCCGGCGGGCCCGCGTCGGTCTACGCGCCGGGCGCGCCGCCCGCCCCGGCCGGGGTGTTCCAGGCGGGCGTCCCGGTGCTCGGCATCTGCTACGGCTTCCAGCTCATGGTGTCCGGCCTCGGCGGCACGGTGCGGCGCACCGGCGGCGGCGAGTACGGCGCGACCGTGCTGGAGGTGCAGCCCGCCGCCGGCGTCCTGCTCGGCGGCCTGCCCGGCCGCCAGCAGGTGTGGATGTCGCACGGCGACACGTGCGAGACCGCGCCTCCCGGGTTCACGGTCACCGGCCGGACCGGGGCCACCCCGGTGGCCGCGGCCGAGGACGAGTCCCGGCGGCTGTTCGGCGTCCAGTTCCATCCCGAGGTGCTGCACACCGCCCACGGCATGGACCTGCTGCGCCGGTTCCTGGCCGCGGCGGGCTGCCGGCCGACCTGGACCATGGGCAGCGTGATCGAGGAGCAGACCGAGCGGATCGCCGCGCAGGTCGGCGGCGGCCGGGCGATCTGCGGCCTGTCCGGCGGCGTGGACTCGGCGGTGGCCGCCGCGCTGGTCCAGCGGGCCATCGGCTCGCGGCTGAGCTGCGTGTTCGTCGATCACGGGCTGCTGCGCACCGGCGAGGCCGAGCAGGTGGAGAAGGATTTCGTGGCCGCCACCGGGGTGGACCTCCACGTGGCCGACGCCTCGGGGAGGTTCCTGGCCGCGCTGGCCGGGGTCACCGACCCCGAGGAGAAGCGCAAGATCATCGGCCGGGAGTTCATCCGCGCGTTCGAGCAGGCCGCCCGGCAGATCACCGGGGACGGGCGGCCGGGGGCCGAGGGGCCGTCCGGGCTCGAGGCGCCGTCCGGGCTCGCCGAGCCGACGTTCCTGGTGCAGGGGACGCTCTACCCGGACGTGGTCGAGTCCGGCAGCGGCGCCGCGACCGCGAACATCAAGTCCCACCACAACGTGGGCGGGCTCCCCGACGACCTGGCGTTCGAGCTGGTCGAGCCGCTCCGGACGCTGTTCAAGGACGAGGTGCGCGAGATCGGCCGCCAGCTCGGGCTGCCGCCGCAGATCGTCTGGCGGCAGCCGTTCCCCGGCCCGGGCCTGGCGATCAGGATCGTCGGCGAGGTCACCAGCGAGCGGCTGCGGATCGTCAGGGACGCCGACGCGATCGCCCGGGCCGAGCTGTCCGAGGCCGGGCTGGACCGCGAGATATGGCAGTGCCCGGTGGTGCTGCTGGCCGACGTCCGCTCGGTCGGCGTCAAGGGCGACGGCCGCAGCTACGGCTACCCGGTGGTGCTGCGCCCGGTGACCAGCGAGGACGCGATGACCGCCGACTGGGCCCGGCTGCCGGATGCCGTGCTGGCCGCGATCTCGACCCGGATCACCAACGAGGTGCCCGAGATCAACCGGGTGGTGCTGGACGTGACCAGCAAGCCTCCGGGGACGATCGAGTGGGAGTAACCCCCAGACCAAGGGCCTGAACGCGCCGTCTGCGCCGAATGAGCCGTCTCGGCCGGTCGTCGCGGAACTGTCGGTACCCCGCGCCAGGGTGGCAGTCATGTGAGACAGGAGGCACCATGGTTGCTATGACAACGGCCGATCTCTGGCCGGAGGCCGGGCAGCTGTTCACGGTCGACGACCTGGAACGGATGCCCGATGACGGCCGCCGGTACGAGCTCGTGGACGGGGTTCTCCTGGTGAGCCCGGCCCCGCGCGTCGCGCATCAGGTCGTGCTGGCGGAACTGATCGTCTTGCTCCACGCGGCATGCCCGCCCGGACTGTTCGCGGTGCCGGGGCCGGGCGTGCGGATGTCAGACGACACCGAGCTGATCCCGGACCTCGTCGTGGTCGACAAGAACCAGCTGGCGGGGCGCAGGGTCATCCGGCCGCCGCTGCTTGCCGTGGAGATCCAGTCGGGCAGCACCGCGCTGTTCGACCTCAACACCAAGAAGGCGGTCTACGAAAGGTTCGGCATCGAGTCGTACTGGATCGTCGTGCCCGACGTTGACCAGCCGGAGCTGATCGTGTTCGAGCTGCGCTCGGGACGCTACCGTCAGGTCGCGCACGTCACAGGCAGCAAGCCGTTCCGAGCGCAACGGCCGTTCCCCGTCGAGGTGGTCCCCGCTAGCCTCGTAGCCGGCCTGCTGCCGGACTGGCCCGGGCCGACGCCCGGGTCCGGCTGACCGTCAGGTGACCACCGAGCGGCTGACCTGCGCGTTCAAATATGTCTCGTCGGTCATGATGCGCCCCAGGATGTCGAGCGCGTCCCAGACATCGGTGAACCGGGTGTAGGCCGGCACCGGGCCGAGCCTGAGCCGGTCCGGGGTCCGGTAGTCGCCGATCACCCCGGCCTCGATCAGCGTCTGGCTGATCCGCCAGGCCTCCGGGTGGGCCAGGGTCACGTGCGAGCCGCGCCGATCGTCCTCGCGCGGCGAGGCGACCGTGATCCCGTGCGGGGCCAGCCACTCGTCGGCCAGCGCGATCAGGTAGCCGGTCAGGGCCAGCCCCTTGGCCCGCAGCCGGCCGATCCCGGCCTCGGCGAGCAGGCGGACGCCCTCCTGCACCGCGACGGTGCCGACGATGTCCGGGGTCCCGGTCAGGAACTGGCCGATGCCGGGCGCCGGCTCGTAGGCCTGGCCCATCTCGAACTGGTGCCGCTGGCCGAACCAGCCCCACACCGGCTGGCGGAGCCCGGGCTGCAGGTCGCGGCGCACATAGAGGAACGCGGGCGCGCCCGGCCCGGCGTTCAGGTACTTGTAGGTGCAGCCGACCGCCAGGTCCGCGCCGGCGGCGTCGAGCTGCACCGGGACCGAGCCGACCGAGTGGCACAGGTCCCAGAGCGCCAGCGCCCCGGCCTCGTGCACGATGTCCGTGATCGCCGCCATGTCGGCCAGCGCCCCGCTGCGGTAGGCCACGTGCGACAGGCTGACCAGCGCGGTGCCGGAGTCGACCGCGTCGCGCAGCGCGCCCTCGGCGATGCCCCGGTCGAGGTCGGTGCCGATCACGCGCAGCTCGCAGCCGCGCTGCGCGGCGATCCCCTGCAGCACGTAGCGGTCGGTCGGGAAGTTGTCGTCGTCGGTGACGATGACGCCCCGGCCGGGGCGTGCGTCCAGGGCGGCGCAGGCCAGCTTGTACAGGTTGACGGTGGTCGAGTCGCACACGGCGACCTGGCCAGGGGCGGCCCCGATCAGATGCTCGCCGAGCAGGTCACCGACCTCGCCGGGCAGTCCGATCCAGCGGTGCCAGGACCGGACCAGTCCGGCCCCCCATTCCTGGCCGACCACCTCGGCGAGACGCTCGCGCGTGGCGTGCGGCAGCGGGCCGAGCGAGTTCCCGTCCAGGTAGATCAGCGCCGGATCCTCGCGCACGAACCGGTCGCGGAACCCGGCCAGCGGATCGACGGCGTCCAGGTCTTCGGCGTAGCTCCGGTCCGTGGCGTACGTGGTCACGACCACTCCCTAGGCGCGCGATCTCCTGCGCCGGCCGCGCAGCCGCAGCGCGATCACGGCGGCGGCGAGGAGGGCGGCCGCGACCGGGATCGCACGCTTGAGCACCGGGGCCCCGGCCACGCTGAGCAGGTCGATCGCGTCGTTGTCGGGAGCCAGGCGCGCGGGCGGGGCGTCGTAC
>JASIJN010000352.1 GCA_030050125.1 Streptosporangiaceae bacterium
CGGGCGGGGATGGTCGCCGCGGCGTCCGCGTCGCGGATGGACAGGGCCGAGGCCACCCCGGTCAGGCAGACCGCGGCGGCCACCACGAACGTGACCCGGTAGGCGGTGAGGTTGGCCGTCTCGTGCCCGGCGACCACGTGGGTCGCCCCGATCAGCACGATGACCGTGGTGAACAGCGCCACGCCGATGGCGCCGCCAAGCTGGCGGATCGCGTTGAACATCGTCGAGGCCCGTCCCGTCGCCGTCGGCGAGATCGTGGCGAACGCGGCCGCCTGGCTGGGCACGAACACCTGGGCCATCGCGAGCCCGAGGGCGAACATCAGCAGCCTGGCCCACCAGAGGCTGGACGTGGCGGTCATCAGCGCCAGCAGCCCGATCGACGTGGCGGTGCCGGTCAGCCCGACCGCTATGTGCCGGCGGGGGCCCAGCAGCGGGTAGAGCACCCGGGTGGCGAGCTGCGCGCCGAGCATGACGCCCACCGCCTCGGGGAAGGTGCTCAGCCCGGACTGCAGGGCGCTGAGGCCCCGGCCATCCTGGTAGTACAGCGAGATCACGTACAGGGTGCCCAGGAACGCGACGGACCCCAGGACCATGACGCCGTTGGCCGAGCGGAACAGCCGGTTGCCGAGCAGCCGCAGCGCGACGATCGGCTCGGAGGTTCGCATCTCCACGGCGACCATGATCACTAGCAGCACGAGCCCGGCCGCGATGGTGCCGAGCACGGTGGCCGATCTCCAGCCGAGATCCGGGCCCTCCGAGACCCCGTACATCAGCGCCCCGAGGCCGGCGCCCGACAGCAGGAATCCGGCCAGGTCGAACCGGCCGGGCCGGCTCTCGGCCGAGTGGTTGAGGAACGCGGCGCCGAACGCGAACGCGGCCACGCCGATCGGCAGGTTGACGTAGAACACCCAGCGCCAGGACAGGTCGGTGACCAGCAGCCCGCCGAGCACCGGGCCGAGGGCCGGGGCAAACGTGGTGGGCACGGTGAGGATTCCGGACGCCCGGATGCGCTCCTCCGGCGGGAACGCCCGGTACAGCATGGCCATGCCGACCGGGGCGAGCATGCCGCCGCCGGCGCCCTGCAACACCCGGAACGCGACCAGTTGGCCGAGGCTGGACGCCAGGCCGCACAGCGCCGACGCGCCGGTGAACACCGCGATCGCGATGAGCAGCACCCGCTTGCCGCCGAAGCGGTCGCCGAGCCAGCCCGACGCCGGTATGAACACCGCGAGGCTGACCAGGAAGCCGATGGAGATGCTGTCGACCGCCGTGGGGCTCACCGCGAAGTCGCGGCCGATGGTCGGCAGGGCCACGTTGACGATCGTGACGTCCATGATGCTCATGAACATGGCGGCGACGAAAACGACGCTGACCGCTACCTTCTGGCTCACCCGTGCCCGCACAGCCCGACTCTCCCGCCCCGCGCCCCGTCCGTAACCGCCGCCAGGGGCTAACCACCGCGGAGCCTCGGCTGTTCCGCGGCTCCGGCCCGGGTCAGCTCCCGCTGGGCAGTTCCGGCGGCGGGGAGCCGGCGCCGATCTGGGCCTTGAGCGCGGCGAGTTCCTTGTCCACCTCGGCGGCCGACCCGGCCTCGTCGAGTTCGCGCTGGATGTCGTCGGTGTCGCCGCCAACGTCTTCCAGCACGCCGGACTGAAGCAGCTCGTCGGTGGCGTCGGCCCTGGCCTGCATGTTGGCGATCTTGTCCTGGGCGCGCTGCAGCGCCGCGCCGGCGTCGCCGTAGGTGGAGGAGATCCCCGCGACGTCGGCGTTCACGGCACTCTCCGCCTCCGCCGCGCTGTACTGCGCCTTCAGGACTTCCTTCTTGCTCCGGAACTCGTTGACCTTCTTCTGCAGCGCGTCGAGGGTCTGCTCCAGCTTCTGCTCCTGCTCGGCGAGCTGCTCGTGCTGCGAGTGCATCCCGTCGATCTGCTGCTGGGCGGCGGCCTTGCGGGACAGCGCCTCGCGCGCCAGGTCCTCCTTGCCCTGGGACAGGGCGGCCTTGGCCTGGTCGTTCAGGTGATCCACCGAGTGCTGGAGCTGCTGCGCCTGCAGCTCCATCTGCCTGCGCGACGCGGCGATGGTCACCAGCGCTCGTTTCACCTGGGTGATCTGGTCGAGCATCTGGTCGTAGGAGTAATCGAGCATCTCGTCGGGCTTCTCGGCGGCGTCGAGCGCCTTGTTGGCCTTCGCCGCGACGATGTCGTGTGCCCTCTGAAACAGACTCATGACCTTCTCCTTGCCCGTGCCGCCCTGGCTCGCCCCTACGAGGCTACCGCCGCGGCGCGGAGGGCGGGCGGCCCGGGATTAAGCCGCGGCGGCGGGGGCAGAGCCGTGACGTACGGACGGGAGCAGGACCAGAAAGGCAAGACAGGAAAAGGGGGGCGCGCCGATGGTCGGCAAAGCCATGTTCGTGCTGGTTTCCGGGGTGCTCGCGGCGCTCATAGGGAGCCAGTGGCAGGACATCATGCGTTTCGCGAAGATCAGGCGGATGTCGATGGGCCAGGGGCATCCGGAGTACGTTCCCGCCGAGGGCAGCACTGTCTACCCGCAGCGCCCGGCGGACGGCGTCCCGGACGGCACCGGCCAGTTCGAGTCGGCGGCCCGGGGCGGCCCGGCCTGGGCCGCCCCGGTCAGCGTGGCCGGGGCGCGGTAGTCACGGCAGGCGGCCGAAGGCCCGCAGCGTCCGCAGGGCGCGGAGCGTCTCGGCCCCGCGGCAATCGCTCTCGGCGGCGGGGCCGATCGTCTCCCAGCCGATCGGCCAGCCGCCGTCGTCCCGCTGCGCGGCGGCCAGGTCGTCCAGGTGAGCCTCGATGACCGACGGCTTGAACAGGCCGGTCCAGCGGCTGTCCGGCTCCGGGGCGAAGTGCAGCGGGGTGACGCCGTAGCCCGGTGCGGCCGGATCGAGCCGGAACAGCGCCAGCCCGGCCAGCTGGGCGTCCAGCCGCGCTATCAGCTCGTCCGTCCCCGGCCGCGGCGGCGCCCAGGACAGGAACAACAGCATCTCCCAGAAGCCGTGCCCGTCCTGCGGCAGCCCGGAGCCGATCCGGTCCCAGCAGAACGCGGTGGCCGCCGTCCGCCAGGGATGGTCGACGTCCCACTTCCAGAGCATCGCGGCGATGCCCGCGGTCGGGTTCAGGTCGGGAACGACGCCCCAGTCGCCCCAGTGCGGTGCGCGCGGGTAGTCGCGGTAGGCCTCGGTCAGCGGGCCCACGCCGGGGCCGAGCCGCTGCAGGAAGTCGCACGCGCCCCGGGCCAGGTCCTGGTCGAAGCGCCCGGCCGCGTCCATGGCGTTGAAGGCGACCTCGACGTCGAGCGGCTGGCTGTCGGGCACCCGCTTGTCGGGCTCCAGCCCGTGGCCGAACCCGCCGTCGGGGTTGCGGTAGCCGCGCAGGGCGTCGACGACCGAGCCGGCCTCGGCCTGCTCGAACAGCACGCCGAACAGCCGGCGCTCCAGCAGCCGCCCCTCCGCGTACAGGAAACGGCGCGCGTCATCGAATCGTGGCTTGCTCATGACACCGGTCTACCAGCGCCGCCGGCCGACCGTCTTGAACGTTTCGGACACCGGGTCGACGCGCGCCTTCCCGCGTTCATCGCCACCGCCAGCGACGGCCAGGCCCGCCGCTGACCTCACGTTCCGGCGCCGCCGGCCGTTTGCCTTATGGCACCGAACGCAGCGAGGAGGAAACGATGACCAGCCCCGCGGGGTATTTCGCCGGCGACCGGAAAAGTCTCAAGCTGCCTATGGAACCACGAGGCGTCGCGTTCCAGAGGCTGGTTTGGGGTTTGATTGGACTGCTGTGAGCACTAAGCCGCCCTTCGAGGCCGTCGTGGCCGAGCACGGCGCCACCGTGCTCCGCGTGTGCCGCGCCATCCTCGGGCCGGCCGACGCGGACGACGCCTGGTCGGACACGTTCCTGGCCGCGCTCACCGGGTACCCCCGGCTCCCCGGCGACGCGAATGTCGAGGCGTGGCTGGTCACGATCGCGCACCGCAAGGCCATCGACATCACCCGCGCGGCGCGGCGCGCGGTCCCGGTCGCCGACGTCCCCGACGGACCCGCGGCCCAGCGGGCGGACGGGCGCGACCTGGACCTCGCGGGCGCGCTGGCCGCCCTGCCCCGCAGGCAGCGGGAGGCGGTCGCCTACCACTACCTGGCCGGGCTGCCCTACGCCGACGTGGCCGCCGTCACCGGCGGCAGCACCGACGCCGCCCGCCGCGCGGCCGCGGACGGGATAGCGCGGCTGCGGCAGACCTATCCCGGCGCCCTGCCGGACGACAACGGAGAGGACAGCCGCCATGACGGCCAACCTTGAGCCACTTCTGAACGCGGCCCTGCCCGCGATCACCGACGCGGAGCTGTCCGCGCTGCACGACCGGCTGGCCCGCGACGCCGACGCCGCGGGCATGCTCGACGTGGCCTACCGGACGATGGACACGCCGGTCGGGCCGCTGCTGCTCGCGGGCACCCCGGACGGGCTGGTCCGGGTCGCGTTCGAGGTCGAGGGCCACGACCGGGTCCTGGAGAGCCTGGCCGCGCGGGTCAGCCCGCGGATCCTGCGCGCCCCCGGGCGGCTCGACGAGGCCGCGCGGGAGATCGAGGAGTACTTCGCCGGCCGGCGCCGGCGCTTCGACCTGCCGCTCGACTACCGGCTGAGCACCGGGTTCCGGCGCACCGTGCTCCGTTACCTGCCAAGCATCGGATACGGGAGCACGGCGAGTTACGCCGCGCTGGCCTCCGCCGTGGGCAGCCCGAGGGCATTCCGGGCGGTGGGCACGGCGTGCGCGACCAATCCGCTGCCCGTCGTGCTCCCCTGCCACCGGGTCGTCAAGTCCGGCGGTGACCCGGGCAACTACCGGGGCGGCCCGGAGGCCAAGCGGTTCCTGCTGCGGCTGGAGGACGCGAGCGGGGGCATGGCGTGACCGCCGCGGCGCTGGGTGCCTGGGAGGACCGGGTCGACGGCGCGGACTGGGCCCGGATCGCCGCCGAGGCCGGCGAGTTCGGCTGCGCGCTCATGCCGCGGCTGCTCGCCGCGCAGGAGTGCCGGGCCCTGGTCAGCCTGTACGGGCGGCACGAGCGGTTCCGCTCGGTCATCCAGATGGGCCGCTACCGGTTCGGCGAGGGCGAGTACAAGTACTTCGCCCGGCCGCTGCCCGAGCCGGTCGAGCGGCTGAAGCAGGCGCTGTACCCGCGACTGCTGCCGATCGCGCGGGACTGGTACGGCAAGCTGGGCCGGACCGCGCCGTGGCCGGACACCCTGGACGAGTGGCTGGCCGTGTGCCACGCCGCCGGCCAGACGAAGTCCACGGCCATCCTGCTGAAGTACGGGCCGAACGATTGGAACGCGCTGCACCGCGATCTCTACGGCGACCTGGTGTTCCCGCTGCAGGTGGTGGTGAACCTGAGCGACCCGGGCGTGGACCACACCGGGGGCGAGTTCCTCCTGCTCGAGCAGCGGCCGCGGGCCCAGTCGCGCGGCACGGCCGTGCTGATCCCGCAGGGACACGGGCTGGTGTTCACCACCCGGGACCGGCCGGTGCGCTCCAGCCGCGGCTGGTCGGCGGCGCCGGTCCGGCACGGCGTGTCGGTGATCAGGTCCGGCGAGCGGTTCACGCTCGGCCTGGTGTTCCACGACGCCGCCTGACTCTCATCCGCCCGGGGTGATCAGGCCGGACTCGTAGGCGAGCACCACGGCCTGGGCCCGGTCGCGCAGGTCCAGCTTGGCCAGGATGCGGCTGACGTGGGTCTTGGTGGTCTGCTCGGCGATGACCAGGGCGTCGCTGATCTCGGCGTTCGACAGGCCGCGGGCGATCAGCCGGAGGACCTCGGTCTCCCGGCTGGTCAGCGGGGCCAGGACGGCCGGCGCCGCGGGCACGGCCCGCGGCGCGCGGGTGAAGTCCTCGATCAGCCGGCGGGTGATGGACGGCGCGAGTAGCGCGTCGCCCGCCGCGACCACCCGCACCGCGTGAACCAGCTCGGCCGCGGTGGCGTCCTTGAGCAGGAACCCGCTGGCCCCGGCGCGCAGCGCCTCGTACACGTAGTCATCGAGGTCGAACGTGGTCAGCATGAGGACCTTGGGACGGTCCGGGCCCGGGGCGGACAGGATCTGGCGGGTGGCGCTCAGGCCGTCGAGGACCGGCATCCGCACGTCCATCAGGATCACGTCGGGCTGCAGCGCCCCGGCCAGCCGGACCGCTTCGGCGCCGTCGGCCGCCTGCCCGGCGACGGCCATGCCCGGCTGGGCCGCGAGCACGGCGGCGAAGCCCTCGCGGACCATCGCCTGGTCATCGGCGATCAGGCACCGCGTGATCGCCGCGAGCGGCGACGTCATGCGGCCTGGGTGAGGGGGAGGACGGCGCTGACCGTGAAGCCGCCGCCGGGAGCGGGGCCGGCGGTGAGAGAGCCGCCGAGCAG
>JASIJN010000353.1 GCA_030050125.1 Streptosporangiaceae bacterium
TCCTTGGTGCCGGTGTGGCAGAGCGTCACGGTGGCGTTCTCGCTGCGGCGGGTCAGCAGCAGGCCGAGCGTCCGGCCGACGGTGATCCCGCGGCCGATCACGGTCACGTCCGCCCCGGCCAGCGGCACGTCGTAGGCCCGCAGCAGCGCCACGATCCCCTCCGGCGTGCCCGGCACCGGCCCCGGCTCGCCGAGCACCAGCTTGCCGAGGTTGACCGGGTGCAGCCCGTCCGCGTCCTTGGCCGGGTCCATCCGGTGCAACACCCGCTGCGCGTTCAGGCCCTCGGGCAGCGGCAGCTGGACGATGTAGCCGGTGCACGCCGGGTTCGCGTTCAGCTCGTCCACCACCGCCTCGACCTCGGCCTGCGTGGCGCCGGCGGGCAGCTCGTAGCGGATGCTGGCGATGCCGACCTGCGCGCAGTCCCGGTGCTTGCCGTTGACGTAGGCCCGGCTGCCCGGATCGTCCCCGACCAGCACGGTGCCGAGGCCGGGCGTGATGCCGCGCCGGGCGAGCTCGCCGACCCGCCGGGTGAGGTCTTGCCTGACCGCGAGCGCGGTGGCCTTGCCGTCCAGGATGCGTGCGGTCATGTGCTGCCCCAGTCATCGGGTCCTGCCGGACCGGAACGATTCTGTCAGCCGGGCCCGGCCCGGCCGCGGCCACCCCGCCCGGGGGGAGACGGCGCGTTACGAATCAGTGGAAGAAATGGCGCACGCCGGTCAGGTACAAGGTGACCCCAGCCTCCCGGGCCGCGCCGATGACCTCTTCGTCGCGGATCGACCCGCCAGGCTCGGCCACCGCCCGGACCCCGGCGTCGGCCAGGACCTGCAGGCCGTCGGCGAACGGGAAGAAGGCGTCGCTGGCGGCGACGCTGCCGCGGGCGCGGTCCCCGGCGCGGCTGACCGCCAGCCGGGCCGAGTCGACCCGGTTGACCTGGCCCATGCCGATGCCGACCGACGCCTGCCCGGAGGCCAGCAGGATCGCGTTGGACTTGACCGACCGGCAGGCCCGCCAGGCGAACCCCAGGTCGCGCAGCGTGGCGGCGTCGGCCGCGGGACCGGCCGCGAGCTTCCAGTTGGCCGGGTCGTCGCCCGGCTCGGCGATCCGGTCGGCGGACTGGGCCAGCAGCCCGCCGCTGATCTGGTGCCATTCCTGGCCGGCGCCCTGGCCGGGGGACGGGCAGCGGAGGACCCGGAGGTTCTTGCGCCGGGCCAGGATCTCCAGCGCTCCCGAATCGAAGCCGGGCGCGATCAACACGTCGGTGAGGATCTCGGCGATCTGCCCGGCCAGCTCGGCCGTCACCGCGCCGTTGGCCGCGATCACGCCGCCGTAGGCCGACACCGGGTCGCAGGCGTGCGCCTTGCGGTGCGCCTCGGCCAGGTCGGCGCCCACCGCGATCCCGCACGGGTTGGAGTGTTTCATGATCGCGACGCAGGGCGCGGCGAAGTCGTAGGCCGCCCGGCGCGCGGCGTCGGCGTCGACGTAGTTGTTGTACGACATCGCCTTGCCCTGCAGCTGCTGCGCGCCCGCGATCCCGTCCGCGGAGTCGCTCCGGTACAGGGCCGCCCGCTGGTGTGGGTTCTCGCCGTACCTGAGCACCTCGGCGCGGGTCCAGAACCCGCCGAGCACATCCGGCATCCCGGTCTCCCGCGCGGTCTCGTCCGGCGCGTAGTCCGAGGCGAACCACGACGCGACGGCCGCGTCGTAGGCCGCCGTGTGCGCGTAGGCCCGGGCCGCGAGCCGCCGCCGCTGCTCCAGCGTGAACCCGCCTCCGGCCGCGGCCTCGGCCACGCCCGGGTACTGCGAGGGGTCGGTCACGACCGCGACGCTGGCGTGGTTCTTCGCCGCCGCGCGCACCATCGCCGGGCCACCGATGTCGATCTGCTCGACGCACTCCGCCGGATCAGCTCCCGACGCCACGGTCCGCTGGAACGGGTACAGGTTCGAGACCAGGAGATTGAACGCGACGACTCCCACCCGATCGAGCTCGGCCCGGTGCTCTGGGCGCGTGGTATCGGCGAGCAGGCCGGCGTGGATCGCCGGGTGCAGCGTCTTGACCCGCCCGCCCAGGCACTCGGGGAATCCGGTGACGTCCTCGACCCTGGTCACCGGCACTCCCGCCGCCTCGATCGCGGTGGCCGTGCTGCCGGTGGAGACGATCTCGGTCCCGGCCCGGTGCAGGGCCTGGGCCAGCTCGGCCAGGCCGGTCTTGTCGTAGACGCTGATCAGCGCCCGGGTGATGGCCACCTTGGTCACGCGCCGACCCTCACCTTCCGGCCCTGGACGGACCATCCGTCGCGGACCATCCGGCCCACGGTCTCGACCAGCAGGGCCCGCTCGGCGACCTTGATCCGCTCGTGCAGGCTGGCCTCGTCGTCGTCCTCGTGAACGGGAACGGGCGCCTGGGCGATGATCGGGCCGCTGTCGGTCCCGGCGTCGACCAGGAACACGGTGCACCCGGAGACCTTGACCCCGTGCTCCAGCGCGTCGCCGGCGCCGCGCATGCCGGGAAACGACGGTAGCAAGGCCGGGTGGGTGTTGATGACCCGGCCGCCGAACCGGTCCAGGAAGTCCGCCCCGACCAGCTTCATGAAGCCGGCCAGCACGATCAGGTCCGGCTCGAAGCCGGCGCAGGCCTTGGTGAGCGCCCGGTCCCAGTCCGGCCGGGACGGGAAGTCCCGGACCGGCAGCGTGAACGTCTCGACTCCGGCCGCCTCCGCCCGGGCCAGGGCGGTGATGCCGCTCCGGTCGGAGCCGACCGCGACCACCCGCGCCCCGTAGCGCTCGCTGGCGCACGCGTCCAGGAGTGCCTGGAGGTTGGTTCCGGCGCCCGATACCAGCACGACCAATCGTGACGGACTGACTCGCGACGGACTGACGGAGGCTCCCTGTGTGGGCCGGGTCCCGTGATGGTGGACCTTGAAAACATGTGGGAAGCATCAGCGTACAAGGTGGCGGCCGGTGCGGCTGGCGGGCTGCCGCCGCTTGCCGCGGCGGCTGGCGCCGCTTGGCGCTGCGGCTGGCGCGGCTAAGGCGTGCGCCGGTCGCCGGAGATGGTGAAATAAGGGAGGGCCGCATCAAGCAGCCGCGGCCAGATCGTCAGAGAGGACCCGGCCCTGCCAGCAGACCAGAGTCAGTGGCCACCGGTGCGCCTTCCCGACCAGCCGGAGGGGAAGGAGAAGCAGCCGGAGCTGCCGCGCCTGCATTTTCCCCGGCAGCCGGACGGGAAGGGCCTGGCCCCGGCGCCGGGAGGCGCTCCGCCTCCTCCCCCGCCTCCGCCGGGCTGGCCCGGTCAGGCGCTGCCGCCGGGGGCCCCGCCCGGACCTCCTCCCGGCTGGGCCGGTCAGACGCCGCCGGAAGCCCCACCCGGGTCTCCTCCCGGAACCCCGCCCGGCGGGCCCGGCCAGGTGCCGCCCCCTGGAGTTCCGCCCGGAGCCCCGCCCGACGCGTTCCGCCGCTGGAACGACCGGCGTCA
>JASIJN010000354.1 GCA_030050125.1 Streptosporangiaceae bacterium
GGAGCCGCGGGCAGTTGGAGCGCGGTATACCTGCGCGACAACCTGGCCACCTCGGCGGGGTTCGCGGCCCTGGGGTACGCCGCGTTCTCGGTCACGATGGCGTTCGGGCGGCTGTCGGGCGACCGGCTGGCGGCCAGGTTCGGCCCCGGCCGGCTGGTCGGCGGGTGCGGCCTGGTCGCCGCGGTCGGCCTGGCGGGCGCGCTCGCCTGGACCAGCCCGCTGGCCGCCCTGGCCGGGTTCGCGCTGTTCGGCGCCGGGCTGTCCAGCACGTTCCCACAGTTGCTTTCCGCGGCCGGAAACGTCGAGACGGCGCGTTCAGGATCGGGAATTGCCCGGGTGGCCGGGGCCGGTTACCTTGGCCTGCTGACCGGGCCGGTGCTGATCGGAAGCTGCGCGAGCCTGGTCGGGCTGCGGCTGGCGCTCGGCATCCCGGTGCTGCTGATGCTGTGCGTGGCCGCGGGCGGCCGGATCGCGGGGCGCCCGCCCGCGACCCCTAGCCCGTGGCGCCGTCGGCGATGACCTGGGCCACCTCGTCGGCGCGCACCGCCTCCTCGGCGGCGAATCGCTGCCGGTCCAGCTCCTCGGCGATGTCCTCGTCGGCGCGCATGAGCGCCTCGAGGTCGGCCTTGGCCGCGTCGAGCACCCCCATGTCGGCGTAGGCCTGGCGGAGCCGGTCGCTCCACAGCCCGACGTCCTTGACGCACGGCACCAGCCGGCTGAACAGCAGCGACCGGAACGCCCGCTGGTAGGGCGAGCCCTCGGTGATCCCCTGGATCTCGGCCCGGTTGATGCCGAAGTTCTCCCACACCTCGTCGCCGCGGATCCGGTCCCGCATCAGGTAGCAGCCCTCGATCACGAAGTCCTCGCGCTCGCGCAGTTCGGCGTCGGTGAGCTGGCGGTAGTAGTCGCGCAGGGCCATCCGGCCGAACGCGACGTGCCGGGCCTCGTCCTGCATGACGTAGGCCAGGATCTGCTTGGGCAGCGGCTGGGTGGTGATGTCCCGCAGCAGGCCGAACGCGGCCAGCGCCAGGCCCTCGATGAGCACCTGCATGCCCAGGTAGGGCATGTCCCAGCGGGAGTCGTTGAGCGTGTCCCGCAGCAGCGCCTGGAGCTGGTCGTTGATGGGGTACAGCAGCCCGATCTTCTCGTGCAGGAAGCGGGCGTACAGCTCGGCATGGCGTGCCTCGTCCATGGTCTGGGTGGCCGCGTAGAACTTGGCGTCCAGGTCCGGCACGGACTCCACGATCCGCGCGGCGCAGATCATCGCGCCCTGCTCGCCGTGCAGGAACTGGGAGAAATTCCAGGAGGCCAGGTGCCTGCGCAGCTCCCGGATGTTCTCGGGCCCGAGCCGGTCCCAGTACGGGGTGCCGTAGATGGCCATCGACTGGTCGGGGGTGCCGAGCACGTTGCCCGGGTCGACCTCCAGGTCCCAGTCGATCCGCCGGGTGGCGTCCCACTGCTTGTCCTTGCCCTTCTGGTACAGGGCCAGCAGCCGGTCCCGGCCGTCGTCGTATTCCCAGCTCAACCGGGCATTCCCGACCATGGCGACATCCCAGCCTGGCAGGTCGGGCGGGGTCACGTACAGCTCATGAGTGGACACCGCGGGCCTCCATCCATCGGTACGTACACCGTACGTATGGGCTCGACTCAAACACTTTGGATGGATGGCTGTCAAGGCAGCGGCGACGTCACTTGGCGCGCGCGGCCCGCATCTCGCCGACCGCGCGGACCAGCAGTTCCAGGCCGAACTCGAAGTCCGCGTCGTGGTCGCGGTTCAGTAGCTCCTCGGACATGCTGAGCACCTGAGGGAACTCGGCCGGGTTCAGGTGGAGCGGCCGGTCGGCCGACAGGACCGCCGGGTCCTGGCTCAGCGGCCGCTGCGGCTCGAGGCCGGGCGACACGCCCACCTCGCGCAGCAGCGAGCCAACGGTGTAAGCGACGAAGGCGCGCACCACCCGGACCGCGTCCTCGCCGCAGAATCCCGCGTCGCGCAAGGTCGCCAGCGCGTGCTCCATCGGCCGCAGCGCGGCCGCCGAACTGGCCGGGCGGCTGACCACGACCATCGTGCACCTGGGGTAGGCGCGGGAGATCTGGCGGAACGCCCGCGCCTGGGCCCGTACCTGGTCCTCCCAGCTGGCACCGGGCTCGGTGGTGAAGTCGATGCCGGAAAGGACGCGCTCGGCGACCGCGTCGAGCAGGACCGCCTTGCTGGGAACGTGGTTGTAGAGCGACATGACCCCGGAGCCGAGTTCGGCGGCGATGCGGCGCATCGAGACCGCGTCGACTCCCTCCCGCTCGATGAGCTCGATGGCGGCGGTAATGATCCGCTCACGAGTCAGTTGCATAAGGTCAAGGTACCCAGTCGCCGGGCCGGTGACCGGCCCTGGCCTAGGACATCTGGCCGCCGGGCGGCCGCCCCGGGCCGGCGGCCGGGGCCCGGGCCAGCACCAGGTACTGGGCCCCAGCCGCCCGGAACCCGGGAACGCCCTGGTCGGCCAGGCGCTGCAGCCGGGCGTTGAGCCTGATGCCCAGCCGGCCGGAGGTCACAGGCAGACCGAACATCGTGAACGGCCCGAAGCCGAACGTGGTCCGTTTGAGCAACTCCAGCCCGGCGGCGTTCAGGATCGCGTCGAATTCGGCCCGCGTTCGGGCGCCCGCTTGCTCCGCCGGACGAGGCATTCCCGCGGATTGGAGCAGCGACGCCGCGGCCAGCCGGACCGGGGCCAAGACCGGATTGTGCCGCGGGTCGAGCAGCAGGGCGAGCCGCCCCGGGTTCTCGGCGTTCAGGACCAGGTAGCCGCCGGGCCGCAGCACCCGGGCCATCTCCCCGATCGCGACCGGGGCCGAGCGCGGCCAGGGCTCCACGCCCAGCGCCACCACGAGGCTGAACCCGTGGTCGGCGAACGGCAGCCGATGAGCGTCGGCCAGCAGCAGCCGGACCCGCGGCGCGACGCCCGCCGCGGCGACCCGGTCGCGGGCCGTGTCGAGCAGCCTCGGCGTGGTGTCCGCCGCATGCACCGCGAACTGGCGTTGCGCCAGGGCGACGGTCATGAAGCCGGCTCCCGGCCCGACCTCGAGCGCGCGCGATCCGGCGGGCAGCCCGAGGCCGTCGATCCAGTCCAGCGCGCGCGCCTGGCGGCTGCGGCGGATGGCGCCGAACTCCTCGTCGCGGTGGTAAACCTCCTCCCAGCGCCTGGCCCGCTCGCGGAAGCGCTCGCGCGCCGGCCGGCGGTCGGCGGTCCTGCCGTGGATGCGCGGCGCGCGCGCCGATATTGACGATTTCTCCGCCCCGTTGGAATAGATGGGAATCCCCCTTTGCCCCTTATCCGCATAACAGAACGCGGATGGGTGAAAGTCTAACCGTCCTGCCGGCAAAGGCTGCGGCCGGGCATCATCGCCTGCGTCCGGTAAGTACCGGCCCGATCCGGCCTCAACGGCAATACGGAATCATTGCCGCGACTTTGCCTCAGAATGGCGACAAGCCAGTCTTAGGGCTAGACGGCAGCGGGCACAGATGGTCCGGGAGCGATGACTATGGCCGGCCGCAAGCTCCCGGCCGCCGCCGAATCCCATCAAAGAGGTATATGCGGGAAAGGTAGCCAGTCTATTCCTAATACGTGCGCTACGCCACCAGTAAAGGCTTATCAAAATTCCTCCCGCGGCGCCGTCTTCGACATACCAGACTCGGCCGTCCTGGTGTTACGGTCCTGTCGACGAGCAGCGCCTTAAGCGGGGAAACAACGCCTTAAACGGGGGAGAAGGCATGCGGGGAGACGTTGACGTGCTGGCGCAGTGCTGGGAAGAGCGTGACCTTGACGGCCTGCTCGCGCGGCGCTCCGGAATGTTCGTCATGGAGGAACTGGCCGAGGAACTCGAGCGCAAGTACGACGACGTCATCAGGCTGACCCTGGGCAAGAGCGAGCTTCCGGTTCACCCGGACGTCACCGAGGCCATGGTGGCCGCGCTCCGGGACCCGAGGCGCAGCGGCCTGGTCTACCCGCTCGGCCTGCCCGCGCTGCGGGAGGCGGTGGCCGAGTACGAGGGCCAGGCGTTCGGGTGGCACGTCGACGCCGGGGACGTCGTGGTCAGCGTCGGCACGAGCACGCTCTTCCGCAACCTGTGCTGCCTGCTGGCCAGCGACGGCGGCGAGGTGTTGCTGCCCCGGCCCTACTCGCCGCTGTACCTCTATTCCGCCGCGCTGGCGGGCGCGAGGCTGAGCTTCTACGAGATCGACCTGGTCACCAGCTGCATCGACTTCGCCTCCCTGCGGTCCGGCCTGAGCAGCGCCACCCGCATGGTGGTGCTGAACTCACCGGGCAGCCCGCTGGGCAACCGGCTCACCACGGCCGACCTCCGGCAGGTCGACGAGGCCGTCGACGGCCGCGCCGTCATCGTGAGCGACGAGATCTACCGGAACATCTACTTCGACGAAGAGGCTCCGAGCCTGGGCGCGCTGTCCGATCCGCGGTCGCCGATCGTGGTGACCAACGCCTTCTCCAAGGGCTTCCGCATGTACGCCCGCCGGGTCGGGTATGCGGTCGTCCCGAGCGAGTTCACCGGGCCGCTGGCCACGATGCAGGACCACACGCTGCTCACGGCCGACCCGGTGCCGCAGTACGGCGCGATCGAGGCGCTCCGGCACCCGGACGAGGTGGACGCGCTGCGGCTGCTGTACGCCGGGCGGCGAGACTACGCCATGAAGCGGCTCGCCGAGGTACCAGGCATGCGCCCGATCCGGGCCGAGGGCAGCTTCTACCTGACCATCGACATCGCCTCCTACCTGGGCCAGCACGAGTCGGACCGTTCCCTGGCCGAGGCGATCCTGACCGCCACCCACGTCGCCACGGTGCCCGGCAGCGACTTCGGCCTGCCGGGAACGCTCCGCCTGTCCTACTCGGCCAGCCGGTTCGACGACGCCATCGACCGCCTGGCCCGATATTTCGAAGAACGCGCCTGACCCGCCGGCCGCGGTCGCGGCGGTGCGAGAATGGGTGCCCAGCGGTCGCCATGGTCAGGAAGGAGCCGGAGCGCTGTGGACGACAACGAGATCCTCAGTCACATCGACGAGCTCGTCCGGACCGAGCACGAGCTGCGCCAGAAGCTGGCCAAGGGGGAGCTGTCCAGCCGCGAGGAACACGAGCAGCTGAGGACCGCCGAGGAGGCGCTGGACCAGTGCTGGGACCTGCTGCGGCAGCGCCGGGCCCGCCGGGAGTTCGGCGAGGATCCGGGCGAGTCGGCGCTGCGTCCCGCGACCGAGGTCGAGGGCTACATGCAGTAGCCGGGCAACCGGTCCTCGCGCGCCACCCCGGGGGGACGGCTCTCCTGGCGCACCCGCTCAGTAGGCTCTGTAGATGTGCGCATAGCAAGGTTCGCCCACGGCAGCGAGGTGGGTTACGGGATCGTGGAGGACGTCCGGCCGGACGGCGCCCCGGTCGCCGGCGCGGAGCCGGATGCCGACGGGCTCGCGGTGGCCGAGCTGATCGGACATCCGTTTGGCATCGGGACCGAGTCCGTCCGCCTCACCGGCGCCCGCTACCCGCTGGTCGACGTCCGGTTGCTCGCCCCGGTCCTGCCGAGCAAGGTCGTCGCCATCGGGAAGAACTACGCCGACCATGTCCGCGAGATGGGCGGCGAGGCGCCGCCCGAGCCGGTGATCTTCCTGAAGCCGTCGACGGCGGTCGTCGGGCCCCGCGACTCGATCATCTATCCGTCCCAGCTGTCGGAGCGGGTCGATTTCGAGGGCGAGCTGGCCGTGGTCATCGGCAGGCTGTGCCGCCAGGTGCCACCGGAGCGCGCGCCCGAGGTGATCTTCGGTTACACCTGCGCCAACGACGTCACCGCGCGCGACCTGCAGGCCCGGGACGGGCAGTGGGCGCGGGCCAAGGGGTTCGACACGTTCTGCCCGCTCGGCCCGTGGATCGAGACCGACCTTGACCCGGCCGATCTCGAGCTGACCACGATGGTGAACGGCGAGATCCGCCAGAACGCCCGGACCTCGCAGCTGTTGCACGGCGTGCTCGCGCTGGTCAGCTACGTCAGCGCGGTGATGACACTGCTGCCCGGCGACGTGCTGCTGACCGGCACCCCGGCGGGCGTCGGCCCGCTCAAGGATGGCGACGAGGTGTCGGTCACCGTCGAGGGCATCGGAACGCTCACCAACGGGGTGGTCAGCCGCGACTGATTCGACTGGGCGTTCGCCCGGCACACTGGGCGGCGCCGGCCGCCGGTCAGTCGGGACCGCGGTCACGAGCCCGGCGCTTCTGCAGCCAGCCGGTGAGCGCCGTGGCGCCGGCGACGGCGCCTCCCGCGGCCAGGACGGCGGCGGAAGCGGCGGCCTTGACCGGATCGGGCAGGTCCCGGTCGGCGAATGGTCCTCCGCTGTCGGCGACCTCGCGTAGCCCGGGCGGGGCCTCGGGGCGGAAGTCGCCCGGCCGGGTCGGCGTGGTCAGGTTCCGCAACTCCAGTCGCCGCGCGGGCCGGTCGCCGAGATAGCTGGTCTGACGCAGCACGATCCCGAGTTCCGCGTCCACGATCGCCTCGACCGCGGAGAACGGCTCACCGGGGGAGCGCTCGGGCGGCCCGAGCGGCCTGGCCACGATCCGGTGGCCGCGTCGCCCGCCGACGAGGGCCTCGCCCGCCGCCGACAGCAGCCAGCGGTCCAGCAGCCAGGCGGGATCGGCCAAGGCGGCCAGATCCCGGCGCAGAGGCGTGGCCGGGCCGATCGCGACCCGGTCGGCAAACAGCTTCCTGGTCTGTTCGCCGTCGCAGGCGACGCTCTGGCACGGCGGGCGCCAGCGGCCGGTCAGATGATCGATCCGGTACCGGCCCGGCGCCGACACCATCAGCCGGCCGGTCCGGTGCACCGTGCCGGCCTCGCGCCCGCGCTCGGCCAGGGCGTCCCACAGCTCGTCCGGGCCCAGGATGCCGTCGATGGGCTGCGGGAGGCCCGGGCGGAACGCCCGGAGCGCCCCGAAGAGCGTCTCCCCGTGCACCCACTCATGCAGGTCCGCGGCGAAGTCCTGGGCCGGCCTGCCCGTCCGATGCAGCAGGTTGACCAGCTCGTCGCCGGGCGGATCCCCGGCCGCGGTGGACAGGGCGGCGACATCGTAGGCGTCCGGCGGCATGTCGGGCTCGGCGTCGTCGGCCTCTCGGCGGGGCGGCCGGTGCGGCGCGTGCCGCACCGCGAAGCCCATCGCCGACGCCGCGGCCCCGGCGACCGTGGTCGCCGCCTTCCAGCCGGGGCCCTCGGGCGTGAAATTGCCGAACAGCGGGTCGTCTCTGCTGGGCATCCCGGCCGGCGGCCGGAACATCCCCGGGTCGCTGGCCTGCGGCGGGTCGGTGACCAGGTCGTGCAGCTCGGCGAGTTCCAGCGGCTGGCCGTCGAAGATCTGCTCGCTTCGGATCAGGATGCCGAGCTCGGCGTCCACGAGCGCCTCGACCCGGTCCAGCAGGTGATAGTCTCCGCTGCCGCGCCGGGTAGTAACCGCGCGCGGCGTGCCGGTGACCCGGTGCACCGGCCGCCCCGCCACCTGGTCGTCACCGGCCAGCGCGAGCTCATAGCAGGCGATCAGCCACCGCGGCGCCAGCAACCCGCGAAGCGGCGGCCTGCGGACCTCGTCCGGCAGGCGGTGCGCCATCCCGGAGTGGATCGCCCACTGCGACCGCCCGTCGCAGACCGTGGCCGGATCGTGGTCGCCGCCGCCGACCCGGTACCGCCCGCCCGGCGCGAGCAGGAACCGCACCTCGGTCGTCGGCCGTCGCGGCCCGGTGCCCAGATGGTCGCCGGGCGGTCGCAGCAGCCGCGCTCCCGGCCCGAGGTCCCGAGCCCGCTCGGCCATCGCCCGCTCGAAAAGCCGCCGCCGCGCCTCCCGGTCGCTCCAGACGGTGGCCCGGGCCGACAGGCTCAGCCGAGTCCAGTCCGCCCGATACAGGGCCGCCACCAGTTCCGCCGTGTCCGTCACGCCCGCCTCCCGTGGGACGTCGCTCACATCATGCGCCCGGGGCCGGACTTATAAGATCCATAACGCACCGTCTCGACACCGGCTGGCCGCGAGACGGCGCGTTCTGGATCCCTTTGGCCTCCGCCTTCGCTGTTCGGCTACACTGCACAGGCGCCTTCGGATCGCGGGCGCGCGCGGGCCTCGCCGGCCCGATCCCATGGGGTATGGGGTAATTGGCAGCCCGACGGGTTCTGGCCCCGTTAGTCTAGGTTCGAGTCCTGGTACCCCAGCGACAGCGCCGATGCCGCCCGCCGCGACGTCGGCGTTCGTGCTTTCCTGCTTTCCTATCGCGGTCAGATCCGGCGGCGGTAGGAGCGGCCGCGCCTGCGGCCCGGCTCCAGGCCGGTGACGCGCAGCAGGACCAGCAGGATCACCGCACCGACGATCGACCACAGGATCCCGGTCAGGTGGAACTGGTGCACCGACAGGGTGTGGTACTCCACCAGGGTCGACACGAACCCGCCGATGAACGACCCGAGGACGCCGAGCACGATCGTGCCCAGGATCCCGATGGGGTCACGGCCCGGAACCACCAGCCGTGCCACGGCACCAGCGATGAGTCCGACGATGAGCAGAACGACAATGAATGCCACCATGTGACCTTGACTACCCGGCTGCAGCGAAACATGCAACTGATCTTGTCCGTGACTCGGGCGGGCCGGGCCGGGCCCGGGCCGGGCTGGCCCGTTTGGCGCGGCTCCGCGAGGTACGCTAACCTTAGTGCCCGGCTGGGCTGGAGCCCCGCCGGTCCTCTGCTCACGACTGGACCGCAGGTCCAACGTGGCACCTGGCCCCGTCGTCTAGCGGCCCAGGACGCCGCCCTCTCAAGGCGGTAGCGCCGGTTCAAATCCGGTCGGGGCTACGAGAGAAGTAGCAGTTCAAGGGCCTGATCGCAAGCCTGGCGGTCAGGCCCTTGATCACTTGTAGGGCAAAATGTGGGCGGAATCGGCCATCACGGGGCGGCACAAGACCTCACGGATCGGGTGTCGTCGGCATCCAAATCCCGGTGAGGACGGGACGAGTTTGAACAGCAGGGGTCGGAGTCCGAAGGTCGGCTCGGTCATCGAGGCGCTCCTCGCGACCTAGACCCACATGGATGCCGGTAAGGACCGGTATAAGACGGGACCGACTAGGTCGCGGTGGCTGTAACGAGCGCGTCGACGACGTCCTGAGGAAGCAATTCGAGCGTCCGGCGCCCGTCTGGTGTTGCCAGGAGGCGTTTGAGGCAGGTGGGGTGTTCTGGTGCTCCGAGCGGTACGGGCTCGGTGCGTCGCCAGCCGCGAGCTGAGGCGGCCTTGACCGCGGTGAGGTAGTTGTTCTCGCTCATGCGGCGGAGGGTTCTTGCCCGCATCAGGAGGGCTGCCAGTGATACCTGCCATTTTTGTTTCAGCTGGAACAGCACCGGCCAGTCGGCGCGGTCGGGCAGTTCGCCGCGGATGTCGTCGGCGGGCATGAGGAATGCTGCGGCGAAGGCGTTTGCTTGGCGTTCTACTTCTTTGACGCCCCAGATCTGGTCGCCGTGCACGACGAGATGACCGAGT
>JASIJN010000355.1 GCA_030050125.1 Streptosporangiaceae bacterium
ATCGACAAGGAATGGCAGATGTACCCGGTCGGGGTCGTGTTCGGGATGGGCTTCGACACCGCCACCGAGGTCGCGCTCCTGACCACCACCGCGCTGCTGGCCTCCGAGCACATTCCCTGGCAGGCCATCCTCGCGCTGCCGATCCTGTTCACCGCCGGGATGAGCCTGATGGACACCTCCGACGGCCTGTTCATGAACGCCGCCTACGGCTGGGCGTTCTTCAACCCGGTCCGCAAGGTCTACTACAACCTGGCCATCACCGGCCTGTCGGTCGCCATCTGCTTCTTCATCGGCGGCATCGAGACCCTCAGCCTGGTCCCGCTGGAGATCCACGGCGTCAGCCAGACCAGCGGATTCTGGGGCTTCATGTACAACTTCAACATCAACACCGCCGGCTTCGTCATCGTCGGCATGTTCATCGTCACCTGGTCCGCCGCCATCCTCGTCTGGCGCTACGCCCACATCGAACAGCGCTGGACCGCCCGCCTCCAGGCCGCGAACGCCGCCGGCGGGCCGGGCACACAACTCACTCAGGACCACTGACAGCGCTGGCAGTCCCGGCCCGCGGGCCGGCCGGCCGGTCAGGCACGCGCCTGACCGCGACCGAATGCACATGTGTACAGGAGCCGGACGACAGTATCTAATAGAGGCAGTTGGTCATATACCAGGCTGACAAGGGAGAAAACCGTGTCCCGATTCAAGCTGGCTCTGGCCGCCGCCTCCTTAACCGGCGCGGCAACCGTGCTCGCGCTGTGCGCCGCCCCGGCCGCCCAGGCGGCCGCGCTGCCCCCAGACTGCTCGGCGTCCCCCGTCGGTTCTTCCGGCTTCGCGGTGACGTGCACGGAGCGCCCGGCCGACCAGACCTGGTGGGCTTACGTCATCTGCCCGTCCTGGGTCGGCCGGATAGCGGACGGCAATCAGGTGACCGGCGACGGCACGTCCACGGCCACCTGTCCCGTCGGCGCACCGTTCGACGACGAGGCGTTCTTCTTCACCCCCTCCTGAACCCGGGGCAAGCTGGCCCTCGAACAGCGTCGTGACCACCTGCCCGGCCGGGCGATGAGCCCGCCAGGGCGGTTGTTGACACCTCACAGCGGACGCCACACAATGACGGCGACGGGCCGTCACATCCGTTGAGAGCCCCGCCACATCCGTCGGTCACGGCCGAGCGTCGGGGCTCGCCGCCAGGGGGCGCCGCACCGGCACCGATCCACAGGGGAGCAGTCGGTGAAGGCATACCTGACCGTCCTTCGCATCGCCGACTACCGGTTACTGTGGACCGGCCTGGTCCTCAACCTGATCGGCGACGGCGCGACGTTCACGGCGATGGCGTGGATCACGGTCAACCGGTCCGGGGCCGCCGGCCTCGGCGTCCTCGGCGTCTGCTTCACGCTGCCGGTGTTGCTGGGCGGCGCGGTGATCGGTCCGCTGCTCGACCGGTTCTCCCGGCGGCGGCTGCTGGTGTGGGACTCGGTCTTCCGCGGCATCGTGGTCGCCGCCATCCCGCTGTTCAACGCGCTGCACATGCTGGCCATGTGGCAGCTCTACGTGTTCGCCACGATCTACGGCCTGCTGAAGATCATCCCGCTGGCCGGCACCCCAGCGATCATTCCCGACCTGGTGCCGCCGGACCGGCTGCAGACCGCGATGGCGCTGGAGTCGACCGCGATGGGCGCGGCCAACATCGGCGGGCCGGCGATCGGCGCCGGGCTGATCGCCTTGATCGGGGCGCCCAACGTGCTGCTGCTCGACGCCGTGACGTATCTGGTCTTCGCCATCCTGATCACAGCGATCAAGGCCCCGCTGGCCCGGCCGGAGGCCAGCGGCGCCGACCCGGCCCAGCGAGGAACCGGATGGACGCCCGTGGTCAGGCTGCTGCTTCGTGACCGGTTCCTGATGTTCCTGACGGTTGGGTTCGCGCTGTTCAACATCTCCGCCGGGGCCCTGCTGGTCACGCTGCCGTGGCTGGCGAGGTTTCAGTACACGCACGGCGCGGCGCTGCTCGGCCTGATGCTCGCCGTCGCCGCCAGCGCCGAGCTGATCGGCTCGGTGGCGTCGGGGGCGGTGAAGACCTCGCAGCGGCAGATGTTCCGGATAGGCCTGCTGCAGGTGGTCGCGGGCGGGATGCTGCTCCTCATGCTCCCGCGCGCCTTGCCCTGGGTGCTCGCCGCTTTGGTGTTCAACGGGATCCTGGCCGGGCCGCTGGTCGTGATGGGTGGCGTCGTGCGGCTCACCCGCACCCCGCAGGCGGTGCGCGGCCGGGCGATGACGCTGATGCGAACCATGATGAGCGGTGCGCTGCCGTTCGGCGCGGCCGTCGGCGGATTCCTGCTCAGCGCCGGCGGTTACACCACCCTGATCGTCGTGATCGCCGCGCTGGCCGCGCTGCCCGGCGTGCTGACCGCCGTGTCGTTCCTCGGCCGCGACTTCCGGGACGGCATAGCCCCGGCCCGGCAGCCTGAGCCGACCACCATCTGACCGCGGCCGGGGCGGGGGGATTCGATGGACCTCATTACCGACCACCCCCGCGCCCGCGCTCGCCCGGGCGACCGCGCGACCGTCCCGCTCTCCTTGCCCGCCGCCGACCAGGACACGCTGCTCGCCGCGTTCGCCGTGCTGCTGCACCGGTACGGCGGCCGAGCCGACCCGCGGATCGAGCTCGACGTCGCCGGGCGGCCACGCGGCCGGGTCCGGCCGTCCGTCGATCCGGCCGAGACCTTAGGATCGCTGGCCGCCCGGGTTGCGGCCCTCGCGCCCGGCCCGCCGGGAGGCGGCCCAGCCGTGGTGTTCGCCGACCACGACCCGGCACCGGGTCCCGTGGATCTGGTGCTGGTCGCGCCGCCGGACGGACGGGTCCGGCTGGACTACGACCCGGGCCTGTACGACCGCGATACGGTCACCCGGATGGCCGGCCACCTGCGACGGATCGCTGAGGCCGGCCGCCGGGCCCCGGTGGGCGCGATCGATTTGACGAGCGCGGACGAGCGGGCCCTCGTCCTCGGCCGGTTCAACGACACCGCCCGGCCGTACCCGCGCGACACGACCGTCCACGGCCTGTTCGCGGCGCAGGCGGCAGCGACCCCGGATGCGGTCGCGGTCGCCGACGACTCGGGCGAGGTCGGCTACGCCGAGCTCG
>JASIJN010000356.1 GCA_030050125.1 Streptosporangiaceae bacterium
CGCTTTACAGCTGTTAGCCCGGCTTGTGCAAGCCAGGATACGCAAGTATGGCGGGAAAGTAAGCGATTTGCGAACTACGAGAACAAAAGGGGAGCCTGGCCGGGGTTGCAGCGGGGGCCGGGGTTGAGGCCCGGGCCGGGGTTGAGGCCCGGGCCGGCGGATGCTTGGCTCCTGACATGACACCGATCAGCCGGCCCCGCGCGCGCCGGTCGTGCCTGGCCGTGCCGGGCAGCAACCCGCGGTTCCTCGAGAAGGCCCAGAGCCTGCCCGCGGACCAGGTGTTCCTTGACCTCGAGGACGCCGTCTCGCCGCTGGTGAAACACAGCGCCAGGCACATGGTCGTGGACGCGCTGAACCACGGGGACTGGTCGGGAAAGACCCGCGTGGTCCGGGTCAACGACTGGACCACCGAATGGACCTACCAGGACGTGATCACGGTGGTCGAGGGGGCCGGGGCCAGCCTGGACTGCCTCATGCTGCCGAAGGTGCAGGACGCCGGGCAGATCGTGGCGCTGGACCTGCTGCTCACCCAGATCGAGAAGGCGACCGGCCTGGCGCCCGGCCGGATCGGGATCGAGGCCCAGATCGAGAACGCACGGGGCCTGGTCAACGTGGACGCCATCGCCGCCGCCTCGCCGCGGATGCAGACCATCGTCTTCGGCCCGGCCGACTTCATGGCGTCGATCAACATGAGGTCGCTGGTGGTCGGCGAGCAGCCGCCCGGCTACCCGGCCGACGCCTACCACTACGTGCTGATGCGCATCCTGATGGCCGCCCGCAGCCACGACCTGCAGGCCATCGACGGCCCCTATCTCCAGGTCCGCAACGTCGACGGGTTCCGGGAGGTGGCCAGGCGGTCCGCCGCGCTCGGTTACGACGGCAAGTGGGTGCTGCACCCGGATCAGATCGCGGCGGCCAACGAGATCTTCTCGCCGTCCCAGGAGGACTACGACCACGCCGAGCTGATCCTGGACGCCTACGACTGGTACACGTCGCGGGCGGGCGGCGCCCGGGGCGCGGCGATGCTCGGCGACGAGATGATCGACGAGGCGTCGCGCAAGATGGCCCTGGTGGTCGCGGGCAAGGGCCGGGCGGCGGGCATGCACAGGACCTCGAAGTTCGAGCCGCCCGGGACCGGGTGACGGACGTGGGACCCCTGGCCCGGACCGACGGGCTGACCGAGATCCAGCGGGACATCCTGGCCACCGTGCGTGAGTTCGTGGACGAGCAGATCATCCCGGTCGCGACCGGGCTGGAACACCAAGACGAGTACCCGGCCAAGATCGTCGAGGAGATGCGGCGGCTGGGCCTGTTCGGGCTGACCATTGCCGGGGAGTACGGCGGCCTGGGCGAGTCGATGCTCACGTACGCCCTGGTGGCCGAGGAGATCGCCCGGGGCTGGATGTCGGTGTCGGGCATCATCAACACCCATGTCATCGTCGCCCACATGATCGCCCGGCACGGGACCGCCGAGCAGAAGGACTACTTCCTGCCGAGGATGGCGGCCGGCGAGGTGCGGGGCGCCTTCTCCATGTCCGAGCCGGGACTGGGCTCGGACGTGTCCGCGATCGCGACCAGGGCGGAGCGCGACGGGGAGGACTACCTGCTGACCGGGCAGAAGATGTGGCTGACCAACGGCGCCACCTCCAACCTGGTCGCGCTGCTGGCCCGGACCGACGAGGGCCAGCCCGCCCCGCACCGCAACCTGACCACGTTCCTGATCGAGAAGGAGCCAGGGTACGGAGCCAACCGCCTGGCCACGGGCCTGACCGTGCCCGGGAAGATCGACAAGATGGGCTACAAGGGCATCGACACCACCGAGCTGATCCTGAGCGGCGTCCGCATCCCGGCCGCCAGGGTGCTCGGCGCCGAGCCCGGCCGCGGCTTCTACCAGATGATGGACGGCGTCGAGGTCGGCCGGGTCAACGTGGCCGCCCGCGGCTGCGGGGTCGCGTTGCGGGCGTTCGAGCTGGCCGTCGACTACGCGCAGCGGCGGCACACGTTCGGCAAGCCGATCGCCGAGCACCAGGCCATACAGTTCAGGCTGGCCGAGATGGCGACCAAGGTCGAGGCCGCGCACCAGATGATGGTGATGGCCGCCAGGACCAAGGAGTCGGGGCGGGGCGACCTCGAGGCCGGCATGGCCAAGTACCTGGCCTCCGAGTACTGCGTGCAGGTCGTGGAGGACTCGCTGCGCATCCACGGCGGCTACGGCTACTGCGCCGGGTACGAGATCGAGCGGCTGTACCGGGAGGCGCCGATGCTGCTGATCGGCGAGGGCACCGCCGAGATCCAGAAGATGATCATCGGCCGCCGGCTGCTGGAGGAGTACCGGATCGCGCCGTAGGCCGGCTCAGCCGGCGGGCAGCAGCTTGGCGTGGTCCCAGGAGGAGACCTGGTCCGGTTCCACCACGAAGGCGACCCGCTTGCGGGCCGCGTGCGCCACGTAGTCCTCGTAGTCCTCCAGCGAGCCCGTCTGCGGGCCTGCCATCACGCCCGCGATGAGCAGCCCGACCTCCCGCACCTCGGCCGGGTCGTCGATCAGCCGGACCCGGCCCCGCACCTGGACGCCGCGCAGGTCGAAGTACTGCTCGCCGGCCTCGACCAGGCAGGTGACCCGCGGGTCCCTGGCCAGGTTGCGTGCCTTCTGCGAGGCGCGGTAGGTCCAGAACGTGATCTTCCCGCCGGTCAGCACGTAGTACATCGTGACCAGGTGCGGCGTGCCGTCGCGGTTGATCGTGGCCAGCTGCACCTTCCGCCCCGCCGCCAGGAACGCGGCCGTCTCGTCCGGCGTCATGGCCACCCGATCGCGCTGCTTCATGACCCCGAGGCTTCGCGTTCAGGCGGAACTGACCCGGGAACGGACGGGAAGCCGATCGTTTCCGCGGCCAGGGGGAGCGTGTCCTCGCAGGCGAAGCCCACCGTCGGCGGCTCACTGGCCGCCATCGGGGCCAGCGCGCCGGCCACCGCGTCGAGGGTCCACATCCCGTCGGCCGAGCCGTGCTCGTGGGCCAGGAACACCGTGCGCACCCGGGGCGGCTCCATCACCGCGGCCACCCCGCCGTGCACCACGAACACCTCGCCGGTGATCCCGGCCGCCGCCGGGCCCGCCAGGTAGGTTACCAGCGGCGCCACGTACTCCGGGGCGAGCGGGTCCGGGCCCGCGCCCGGCGGCGCGCCCATCAGCCCGGCGGTCATGCCGGTGCGGGCCCGCGGGCAGATCGCGTTCGCGCGCACGCCGTAGCGGGCGCAGCTGCGCGCGGTGACCACGGTGAGGGCGACGATCCCGGCCTTGGCCGCCGCGTAGTTCGGCTGCCCGGCCGAGCCGAGCAAGAAGGCCTCGGACGAGGTGTTGACGATGCTCGCGTGCACCGGCCCGCCGGCCCGCTTGCTCGCCTCGCGCCAGTACGCGGTGGCGTGGCGGCTGGTCACGAAGTGGCCGCGCAGGTGCACCCGCAACACCGCGTCCCACTCCTCGGCGGACATCGTGAAGATCATCCGGTCCCTGAGCATCCCGGCGTTGTTGACCAGGATGTCCAGGCCGCCGAACCGGTCGACGGCGGTGGCCACCAGGTCCTGGCCGGTCGCCCAGTCGCCGATGTCGCCTTCGCGGACCACTGCCTGCCCGCCGGCCGCGGTGATCTCGCCGGCCACGTCGTGCACGGCCGGGCCGGGCAGGTCATTGAGGACGATCCGGGCGCCGGCCCGGGCCAGCGCGATCGCCTCGGCCCGGCCCAGGCCATGGCCGGCGCCGGTCACGATCG